>JBKPBU010000366.1:0-1769 GCA_046727015.1 Candidatus Methylomirabilota bacterium
GGGCACGTGCTCGAGAACGTGAAAGGCCGTCACCACGTCGAAGCGGCCCGGGGCGAAGGGCGCCGTCAGCGCATCGCCCACGTGGAGCTCGAGGGTGAAGCGCCGGGCCTTCGCGGCGGCGGCCTCGTCGACTTCGATGCCCGCCACCTGCCAGCCGAGCGCCCGGGCGACCCCGAGGGCGCCGCCCGAGCCGCACCCGATGTCGAGATAGCGCCCCTGCCCCGCCCACGGCGGGCAGTCCCAGCGCAGCTTTCGCGCGAGACGACGGGCCCGAAGTCGCGTCAGCAGGCCGACGGAGCCGTCGCGAAACTGCGCGTAGCCGAGCGCGCTCGACAGGGCCCGGCGCGCGGCCTTGATGCGGCCCGGCGAGCCCTTGAAGGGGATGCGGGGCGAGGGCTCCTGGTGGCGCGGGTAGTGGTCGGGGTAGCAGTCGGCCAGGTGCGCGTCATCCACCCGCGGCTTCTGGTAGAGGAAGCCGCAGCGCCGGCAGCGCGCGACGGTGTAGACGCCGGGCACGGCGAAGGCGCGATCTGGCGTGGTCCAGAGCGGATCGGCGGCCGTGCCGCCGCAGAGAAAGCACGGGGCATCGATCGTGGGCAGCCCCGGGCGGCCTGCGGTTACTTCTTGGAGATCAGCCAATGCCCCACGGCCACGTGCGGCAGCCCGGAACGCTCGAAGGTGTCGACCGCGTCGGCGGCGCTGCAGACCACGGGCTCGCCGTGGAGGTTGAAGGAGGTGTTGAGCACCGCGCCCACGCCGGTGCGGCGCTCGAACTCGCTGATCACCGCGTGGTACTCGGGGTTCCACGACCGGTCGAGGATCTGCGGCCGCGCGGTGGCGTCGTGAGGATGGATCGCGGCTACCAGCGCCTCCCGGGCCTCCGCGCGCGTCGGCATGGCCAGCATCATGTAGGGCGAGGCATGCTGCTTCGGGTTGAACAGGTAGTCCGGCGCGCGCTCGGCCAGGATGGTCGGCGCGAAGGGCATCCAGAAATCGCGGTTCTTGATCATCCGGTTGATGAGCGGCACCACCCGCGGGTCCGACGGGTTGGCGAGGATCGAGCGGTTGCCGAGCGCCCGCGCGCCGAACTCCATGCGCCCCGCGCAGCGCGCGACCACGCCGTCCGACACGAGGAGCTCGGCGATCTTCTCTTCTATCCGGTCGTGGAAGCCGACCTTGTAGCGTCCCTCGAGCCCGCGCTCGCGGATAACGGCCTCCGCATCCTCGTCGGTCACGCTGGAGCCGAGGTAGGCGGGGCCGAAGGGTTGCACCCATCCCGCCACTCCGCGCCGCGCGCATTCCTCGAGGTATCCGAGGTAAGCCGCGCCCACCGCGTTCGACTCGTCCCCGCAGGACGGGAAGGCGAAGAGCTCCTCCACCCAGTCCTCCTGACCGATGAGCATGTTCGCTTTGACGTTCATGAACACCCCGCCGCCCAGGGCCAGCCGCGTGCCTCCGTACCGCTGGTGCATGAGGCGCGCCCAGCGGAGAAGCGTGTCTTCGAGAAGGCGCTGTGCACCACCCGCGACCGCGTCGAAGCGTAGTCCCAGCGTCGCCCTCAGGAGCAGAGCGTAGCGCTCCCCGGACTTGAGCCAGCGGAAGCGCGCGGGCGTCCGCTCGTCCAGATCGAAGACCTCGCGCAGCGCGGCTTCGGCGCGGCTCGCGTACTTGTCCGCGGCATAGGGCGCCATGCCCATGACCTTGTACTCGTGCTCGCCGAACTTCATGCCGAGGGCCAGCGTCACGAAAGAGTAGAAGGCCCCGAGCGA
>JBKPBU010000367.1:0-3785 GCA_046727015.1 Candidatus Methylomirabilota bacterium
GACACCCGGGTGACCAGCTCGAAGTAGCGGAACATCAGAGCGTCGGATACCGACATCAGCTTGCCGTACATCTCGGCCGGCGGATCGGTGATGCCCACGAAGTTGCCCAGGCTCTTCGACATCTTCTGGACGCCGTCGAGCCCTTCGAGGATGGGCACGGTCAGCGCCACCTGGGGCTCCTGGCCGTGCGCGCGCTGAAGATCGCGGCCGACGAGCAGGTTGAAGGTCTGGTCCGTGCCTCCCAGCTCGACGTCGCACCCCAGCGCGACGGAGTCGTAGGCCTGCGCGAGCGGATACAGGAGCTCATGAAGGCTGATGGGATGGCCGGAGGCGTAGCGGTTGGCGAAGTCCTCGCGCTGGAGCATCTGCGCCAGCGTGAGGTGCGCGGTCTCCCGGATGATGTTCTCGAACGTCAGCTTCGCCAGCCACGAGGAGTTGAACTCCACTTGCGTCCTGCTCATGTCCAGGACCTTGCCCAGCTGCACGCGATACGTCTCCGCGTTCGCGCGGATCTCGTCCCAGGTCAGGGGCTTGCGCGTCTCCGAGCGCCCGGTCGGATCGCCGATCATCCCGGTGAAGTCCCCGATGATGATGACGATCTGGTGGCCGAGCTCCTGGAAGTCGCGCAGTTTTTGAAGGACGACGGTGTGCCCGAGGTGCAGGTCGGGCGCCGTGGGATCGAGGCCCAGCTTGACCTTCAGCGGGCGTCCCGTGCGCACCGCGCGCTCGACCTTCGCGCGCAGCTCGGCCTCGACGACGATCTCGGCGGCCCCGCGGCGGATGCGAGCCATCTGGGCGTCGATCGAAAGACCTGTCGAGCTCACGTGCGTATAATAGCAATCCATGGCCGGTCCGCCACGACGGAAACTGCCGTCCAAGCCCCCGCAGCGCGGCCGGCGCTGGGTGCGCTTCCTCGTCGTGCCGCTGGTGGTGATCCTGGCCGTCGGTGTGCTCGCCGCCGGGGTCTCGGCCTTCTGGGTCCTGACCATCCTGCCGCGCTCCCTGCCCTCCGTCACCCAGCTGGAGAGCTTCGAGCCAAGCGTCGGCTCGAAAATCTACGACGAGAACGACGAACCCATCACGGAATTTCACGTCGAGCGACGCATCTTCGTGGCGCTCTCCCAGATGCCGCCCGCCCTCAAGGAAGCCGTCATCGCCACGGAAGACGCGCGCTTCTACTCCCACTTCGGCGTGGACCCGATGGGGATCGCGCGGGCGATCTATCAGAACTTCCGGCGCGGGCGCATCGTGGAAGGCGGCAGCACCATCACCCAGCAGCTGGCCAAGGTGCTCTTCCTCACGCCCGACCGCAGCCTCGACCGCAAGCTCAAGGAGGCCGTCCTCGCCGTCGAGCTGGAGCGGCGCTATTCGAAAGACCGCATCCTCGAGATGTACCTGAACCAGATTTACTTTGGCCACGGCGCCTTCGGCGTCGAGGCCGCCTCGCGCACGTTCTTCGGCAAGGGTGTCAGCGAGCTCGCGCCGGCCGAGTGCGTGCTCCTGGCCGGGCTGCCCAAGGCCCCGGCGACCTACTCGCCGTTCGAGCATCCGGAGGCGGCCATGCGGCGGCGCGCCATCGTGCTGGCGCGCATGGTGGATACGGGCGTGATGAAGCCGAGCCAGGCCAAGCATCTGGCCGGGACGGGCCTCGGACTGGTGCCGCCGGAGCGCCGCCGAACAACCGGGCAGTATTACCTCGAGTACGTTCTGCAGTATCTCGAGGCCCAATTCGGGGCCGATCTCGTTTTCAAGGGCGGGCTCCACGTCTACACCACGCTCTCACCCCTCCTCCAGCTCAAGGCGGAATCCTCGCTGCGCGATGGGCTGCGTGCGCTCCAGACGCGCCGCGCCTCGTCGGCGGGCAAGGACACGGCCCCTCCGGAGCGGCCCGAGGGGGCGCTCCTCGCCCTCGAGCCGCAGACCGGCTACATCCGCGCCATGGTGGGCGGCTACGACTTCTTCAAGAGCGAGTTCAACCGCGCGGTGCAGGCGAGGCGTCAACCGGGCTCCGCCTTCAAGCCGTTCGTGTACATGGCGGCGCTCGAGTCGGGGCAGACGCCGGCCAGCGTGGTGGACGACTCGCCCATCCAGTACCCGCTCGCGGGCGGGAAGATCTGGAAGCCCGACAACTACGACCGGAAGTTCCGCGGGCCCATCACCTACCAGCAGGCCCTCGAAGAGTCCATCAACGTCGCGGCCATCAGAGTCCAGGAGCGGACGGGGATCCGCCGCACCGTCGACATCGCGCGCCGCCTCGGCGTGGACAGCCCGCTCGTGGAAAACCTCTCGATCGCGCTCGGCACGTCCGACCTGACGCTGCTCGAGCTGACCTCCGCCTATGGAGCGCTCGCCAACCAGGGCACGTGGATCAGGCCCACGGCCATCCGCTATATCCTCGACGCGCAGCACAAGCTCCTCGAGGAAAACGTGCCGCAGGGGCGGCAGGCGCTCCCTCCCGATCTCGCCTACGTCATCACCCACATGATGATGGGCACGGTCGAACGCGGCACCGGGCAGGCCGCCAAGGCACTCGGCAGGCCGGTAGCGGCGAAGACGGGCACGACCAACGACTACTCCAACGCCTGGTTCATCGGATTCACGCCGACCCTCGCCACCGGGGTGTGGGTCGGCTACGACCGCCCGAGGAGCCTCGGCAAGGACGAGACAGGCTCGCGCGTGGCCGTGCCTATCTGGACGACCTTCATGAAGGAGGCGCTCGCGGGCAAGCCAGTGGAGGATTTCCCGGTCCCGGAGGGCGTGGTGATCATGCCGGTGGATCTCTCCGCGTCGGGCACGTGCGCCCGGCTCGTGCCCATGGCATTCCTGGCGGGCACCGAGCCCAAGAGTCCCTGCGGAGGCTCGCGAGGCGCGGCCAAGGGTGAGGCGCAGACCGATCAGGCCGGCGAGACCGACAAGCCGCCCGCCAAGCCGCTGACGGAGGGTCAGTAGCTTATTTCGTGCCTGGGTATCGGGAGGCGACCTGGGCCCAGGCGCCGCCGCTCAGCAGATCGTGGAACACTCCCGGGAGCGCGTCGATGGGGACGCGGGCCTGCTCCATCGAGTCGCGGTCACGAATGGTCACCTTGCCGTCGCCCGCCTCGCCCTTCTCGCTGTCGCCTATGGTCTGCACGTCCACGGTGACGCAGTAGGGCGTGCCGACCTCGTCCTGACGCCGGTAGAGCCTGCCGATGGCCGCCGTGTCGTCGTAGACGACACGCCACTGCTTGGCGAGGGCATCGCGGATTCCGTGCGCGGTCTTGACGATCTCCTCCCGCTTTTTGAGGAGGGGCAGGATGGCCACCTTCACCGGCGCCAGCTCGGGGTGGAAGCGCAGGACCACGCGCTTCTCGCCCCGCACTTCCTCCTCGGCGTAGGCATCGGCGAGGAAAGCGAGGAGCGCGCGGTCCACCCCCGACGCGGGCTCCACGACGTAGGGCACGACATGCTCCTTGCGCTCCTCATCGAAGTACGTGAGCGACTTGCCGCTGAACTTCGCGTGCTGCTTGAGGTCGAAATCCGTTCGGTTGGCGATGCCCATCAGCTCGCTCCAGCCGATGGGAAAGCGGTAGTCGATGTCCACGGTCCGCTTGGAGTAGTGCGAGAGCTCGTCCTGGCCGTGCTCGCGCAATCTCAGGTTCTCCTCACGGAGGCCGTAGCGCCGAAACCACGCCATGCAGTCCGCGATCCACCGGTCGTGCCAATACTCGTCGGCCGGCCGGCCCTCGACGGTGTCCCGCGGGTTGACAAAGTACTCGATCTCCATCTGCTCGAACTCGCGCGTCCGG
>JBKPBU010000368.1:0-13673 GCA_046727015.1 Candidatus Methylomirabilota bacterium
CGGTACGCTGAGGGGTGCCGCAAAGGCCGCCAACGAAGCTGACGGGCGATTTCCGATCGGCCCTCGCGAGCGGCCAGTGAATGGAGGCGTTATGTCTCTGCCATGCAGCACCTGTGGAGCGGCGGTCCCGCATACTTTCGAAGTGCTCGGTTGCATCCAGTGCAGCCGCGCCTGCTGTCCAGACTGCGGCGTTCTGATGGAGTCGGCCTGGTACTGCTCACGCTGCGCGGAGTCCCTGATCGAGCTGCAGCCGCGCACGTCTCGTCCCTAGGACGTTGGTTCGGCGGCCGGGCCTCTTCGCGCCAGCGCTATCGCCGCCGATGCGCCCTTTTCAGCCGCCGGAGGCGGCCGGGCTTCCCGCGGGCACCTGGTAGAGATACTCGCGGAGGTGCTGGACCTCCTCGTCCTTGTCGTGAATGACCGCCCGCATCAGGTCCCGGATCGAGATCATCGACAGCATCCTCGCCCCGCTCGTCACGAGCAGATGGCGTATCCCGGCGTCGTCCATGGCGCGCATGGCCGACTCGTGGTCCATGTCGGCGTCGGCCGTGATCACGCACCCGGTCATGACCCCACCGATCGCGGTCGAGGCCGGCACCAGGCCTTGGTGCAACACGCGACGTATCACGTCGCGCTCGGAGAGGACCCCGACGAGCTTGGTGCCGTCCAGCACGATCACGATGCCGACATTGTGATCGGCCATCAGGCGCACCGCCTCGGATACCGTGGCCTCCTTCTGCACCGTGAAGAGAAACCCTGATCGCATGATGTCACGCAGTGTTTTCATCGCTCAGCCTCCGTGGCATGGCCGGGCTTGGCACCGGTGGCGGTCGAGGCCGCCAGGGTGGTGACCGGCTCCTCGGGAATGCTGGACAGCTCGCCGAGAAGCAATCCGGCCCAGCGGTAGATGTTGTGCTCTCTCACCGTCTGGTGCATTCGGGACATGCGGGCGCGCTGCTCCTCGGTCGGCATCTCGACCGCGCGGCGGATGGCGTCGGCCACGCCGTCGAGGTCGTACGGGTTGACGAGCAGCGCGTCACGCAACTCGGAAGAAGCGCCGGTGAACTGGCTCAGGATGAGCGAGCCTCCGTCCTCGCGGACCGAGACGAACTCCTTGGCGACGAGGTTCATGCCGTCGTGAAGCGAGGTGACCAGGCAGAAGTCGGCGTGACGGTAGAAGGGCCAGATCTCCCGGTGATCGTGATGGCGCTTGACGTAGTGCACGGGCCGCCACTTTCGCGTGCCGAAGCGCGCGTTGACATCGCGGACCGCGGCGTCCACCTCCGCGTCGATCTCCTGGTAACGGGTGATGCTGGACCGGCTCGGCGCCGCCAGCTGGACGACGACGAGGCGTTCCCGGTACTCGGGGCAACGCTCGAAGAAGCGCCCGACGGCCCGGATGCGCTCGGGCAGACCCTTGGTGTAATCGAGGCGCTCGACGCCGACGCCCAGGAACTCGCAGGAAATCCCGAGCGAGCGCAGGAGGTCTTCTCGGGTGACTCGTGGCGGATTCGGCACGAACTCCGGCGCCACGCTGATCGGAAACGGCTTGACGAGCGTCGTCCGCTGCCCGCGCGTCACGGCGAACTGCTCCCACTCCACCCGTGCTTCGATGGCCCGCTCGGCCGTCTCGAGGAAGTTGTTGCAATAGTACTGGGTGTGGAAGCCGACGAGGTCGGCCCCGAGCATGCCCAGCAACAGCTCGTGTTGCCACGGACAGATCCCGAAGGCCTCGGCGTTCGGCCACGGAATGTGCCAGAAGATGGCCACGCGAGCGTCCGGGCGCTGCCGCTTGATGAGCGCCGGCAGCAGGGCGAAGTGGTAGTCCTGGATGAGGATGAGCGGTGAGTCGACGTCCGCGGCCTCCTCGAGCACGGCCGCGGCGAATTTCTCGTTGACCGCCGTGTAGTGGGCCCAGTCCAGCGGACGGAACTGCGGACGCGTGTGCACGAGATGGCAGAGGGGCCAGAGGCCCTCGTTGGCGAAGCCCGAGTAGTAGCCCGCCTGCTCCTCCTTGGTGAGCCAGATCCGGCGCAGCGTATAGCGCGGATCGTCCTGCGGCAGGCCGAGCCGGCCCGTCTCGTCCGCCGTCTCGCGATCCGCGTCGCCGCTGGCCTGCGCCACCCAGACGCCGCCGCAGGCTCGCATCACGGGCTCCATGGCCGTCACGAGACCGGAGGCCGGCCGCTCCGACTCGATCCGCCCGTCGCGCCAGACATGGCTCAACGGCTCGCGGTTCGAGACCACGATGAGCGGAGAGCCGCCCAGGCGCAGCTTGACGAACTGCTTGAGCCTCTCCTCGGTCCAGAGCGTCTCGCCCGACAGCCGCAGCGCCGCCTCCTCTTCCGCAGCGGCCTGGGCGCGGTGCAGGCTCTTGGCCAGGACCGAGACTTCGCGCGCCATCGGACCGAAGAGCTTGGAGTCCGAGAGCTCGAGCGGCCCCGCGGGCGGCCCCCGGCGGAGGCCTTTCGTCCAGCGGGCCATGCTGGCGAGCGGCCGGATCACGGTCATGCGGACGATCAGCAGGGCGATCGCCGAGAGAACGAGCACGAGGACAAGGAACCGGACACCGTTGGTCTCCCAGATCCGCCACTCGGCCACGGCCAGCGGCCTCGCGTCGAGGGCGACGAGAAGCAACCCGATGATCCGATCGTCCCGCTGGACGGGACTGACGTGGACATAGGCTGGGGGACCGGGCAGGCGCGCAAGCCCACGCTGCGTTCCCCTGGTATTGAGGGCCGCCACCACGTCTGGATAGGCCTGCGTCACCACCGAATCCATCTCAGGCGTCGCGGCCAGGAGCGCTCCGCTGCGGTCGAAAAAGGCCATGCTCTGCCCACGCTGGCTGAACTTTGCGAGGAGCCGCTGGAGCGCGGGCCGGCTTCCCCGAGCGAGCGCGGGCTCAGCGGCCTCCTTCAGCGCCTCGCTGAGGACAGCCGCACGCTGCTCGAAGCCTTTGAGCAGGCTCCGCCGCTCCTCGACCGCCTGTAGATAGGTGAAGCCTCCGATGACGACGAGGGCCGTGAGCCAGATGGCTCCGATGAGACGCGCCGCGACGCTCATGGGGCCGGCCGCCAGCCGACCATCGCCGCGAGACGCTCGAGGAGCCGGTGCACAGCCTCCACCCCCTCGAGACGATAGGTCGCGCGAGACGCGACGTCCGGCGGCCCGACGCGGACCGTGATGGCCTGGCCCAGGAGCGCCTCGAAGGCCAACTCATCCGTCCAATCGTCACCCATATAGAGGGAGAGCATGGGCGGCGTCAGAGCCTGGAGCGCCCACGCGCGGATCTGGAGAGCGCAGTGCCCTTTGCTCCAGGCCACCTGCGGCAGGATCTCGATGGCCTTCGTGCCGTGGAAGATCTTGAGGCGACCTCCCTCGTTCTGGATGGCCTGCGCCAGCTCTACCTCGACCCTCTGCCGCGCCTCGTCCGGCACCTCGCGGTAGTGGACGGTGATGCCGAGTCGCTTGGTCTCCACGCGCATCCCCTCGATTCCTTCGGCCTGCCGCACGAGCGCCTCGCCCAGCGCCCGCACCGTCTGCTGCTGCGCGACCGCCTCGGGATGGCTGAAGGCGATGCCGGGTCCGTCAATCTGGAGGCCGTGGCAGCCGGCGTAGACCACGCCGGGTACCCCGACGCGGGCGGAGACATCGCCGAGGTCCCGGCCCGAGATGATGGCCAGGCGGACCTGCGGCGCTCGAGCGAGGGCGGAGAGATGGCGCTGCGCGCGTTGCACAAGGGAGGCCTCAGAGGGGTTCGGCACGTGAGGGGTCAGCGTGCCGTCATAGTCGGTCATCAGCAGGAGGCTCCGACCGTCGCTGAGCCATTCCCCCAGCCAGTCCGTGAGCACTTGAGAGTCTTCACTCGGGTCTGCTCGCATGAGCGATCCATGGCGCAACGGTCATGCCAGAACCCGTTTGATACCGCTGCTGGATAACGTCCCGCGTGGCGCGGACTTAGAAAGGGGCTTGCTTCGGCGCCCCAGGGGAGCAGGTAAGAGTTACCCGAGGCCTGGAAAGGATTACACGGCGTCGCACAACGGGCCGGGTCATCGCGGCCGTTTGCTCAGCTCGTCTGCCAGGATAAACGCCTTGTCGGCAAGGGTAAACGCCCGCTGGATATCCTTGGCCTGAAGCGCCTCGTGAGCCTTGTCGAGAAAGCTCTGGACGGTCCGCAGACTGTCCTGCTGAGCGGAGGCGAGCTTGGTCGGGTCGATCTGGCGCAGGCGCTGCTCGGCGCCGTCAAGACGCTGCTGCGTATCGGCGCGGAGCCGTTGCTCGTCCGCGGTGCTCAGCACGGGTGACAGCACGGGCGCCGGCGAAACGTCGGCCGGAGGCGTCGGCGCCACGGGCGCCGGCGCGGTGGGACGGGGCGGAGGCGGAGGCGTGACCCGCGGCGCGGGCGCCACCGGTGGATCCGGAGGGGTGACGCGCGGCGCGGGCTCCACCGGGGGGAGCGTCGCTCGCTGGGCCGGCTCATCGGGCTCTCCGGCCCGCGCCGCCGGCTGCGCGAGCAGGGGCGTGGGCTCGAACCAGCTCTTGATCGTCGCGCAACCCGTGAGACCCAGGCAGGCCGCGGCAAGGAGCACCGCGAGCCTCACCGCGCCTCCCTGAACGGCAGCCGGACCGTCATGGTCGTGCCCCGCCCGATCTGGCTCTGCACGTCGATCGAACCGTCGTGCATCTGCACGATCCGGTACACCAGCGAGAGCCCGATGCCGGTACCCTCGGGCTTGGTCGTGTAGTAGAGCGTGAAGATGCGCTCGACCTCCTCGGGCGCTATGCCCACACCCTCGTCCGCCACCTCGACCAGCAGCGTCTGACCCTCGGCCCGGGCGCCGACCGTGACCACGCCAGCCTTCGGCATGGCCTGGCAGGCGTTCTGGATGAGATTGAGCAGGGCCTGGCGGAGGAGCTCTTCGTCCCCCTCGACGGGCGGCAGCCCCGGCGACACCTCGATGGAGAAACGTATCCCCTGGCTCTGCCACTCCGCCTCGACCAGCACCACGGCGCTCTGGAGCAGGGTCGCGACCTCGATGGGCTTGAACTCCAGCTCGTGCGGACGCATGAAGCGCAGGAACCCCTGGACGACCCGGTCGAGGCGCCGGATCTCGCTGCCGATCACTTCCAGGCTCTGCTGCACGTCCGGGGGAGGCGCGTCCAGACGCTCTTTGAGGAGCTCGAGATGGATCATCATGGCGTTCAGTGGGTTCTTCACCTCGTGAGCCACCCCCGACGTGAGGCGGCCGAGCGCCGCCAGCCGCTGCGAGTAGCTGACGAGGGACTGGACGGTCACGTGCGCACGCTCGGAGAGCATGGCCAGGCGATCGGTCTCGAGCTGCTGCCCCAGGCGCTGGAGCTCCCCTGACAGCTCCTGGAACTCGTTGTGGGCCACCCGGGAGGGCGCGACCTCGAATTCCCCGCGTGCGAGCCGTCCGACTTCACGCGACAGGGAGCGCAGGGGCTTGAGCATGAGCCGGGCCAAAGCCCAGGCCGCCAGCCATGCCAGCGGAAGCGCCACCGCCGCCAGGGTCAGGCTCTGGCGCAGCGCCGCGCTCACCTCGCGACGGAGTAGCGTCGTGCTGAGCCCGAGCCGGATGCTCCCGAACGGCGCCCCGTTCAGGTTCATTGGCAGCACGACCTCGTACGTCTGCCCGGCGTGATAGAGGGTGAGGAAGCGCGCGACGGCGTTCTCATTCAGAAGAGTGTCGAGGGTCGGAAGGGCCGGCGCCACGGTCCCCTCGCGCGGCCGCTCGGTGTGGACGATGATCCGGCCCGCGCGGTCGGCCATCAGCGCGTACAGCAAGTGGGGCGAGTAGCCGACGCTGGCGTCGAAGAAGCCACGCAGCTCGCCGTCCCGCCGGAGCAGATCCTCCGGGTCCCCTCGCGTCCCCCGCAGGATCGCGCGGCTGCTCTGGGCGTAGATCTGTCGGGCCACCAGCTCTGCCTGGCGCCCCGCCTCCTCCACCACGACCCGGGTCAGCTGCGCCAGGTGCACGGCCGTCGTCACCGCCACGAGCAGCAGCGCGACGAGACTGACCGCGACCGCCTCCTTGACACCGATCCCCAGATGCAGCCTCCTCACGCCCCGTACGCCTTCAACTTGTTGTGCAGCGTCTTGAGGCTGATGCCAAGGACCTGCGCGGCTCGCGTCTTGTTGTTGTCTTGAGATGCCAGCGTGCGCAGGATGAGCTGCTTCTCAGCTTCCTCGAGGCTCGTCCCGATCGGCACGGCCAGCGGGCTCTCGGAGCCTGCCGGGAGGGCCTGAGCCGGGGCGCCACGAGGAGGCCCGGACACGGTGTCCGGGCCCCCGCGCGCGGGCAGCTCGGACAGGTGCTCGAGGCCGATGCGCTGCTCGCTGCAGACGATGACCGCGCGCTCCAGGGAGTTCCTGAGCTCGCGGACGTTCCCGGGCCACGGCGCGGCCTCGAGCGCCGTCTCCGCGGCGGCGTCGACGCCACCGATGCGCTTGTCGTATTTCGCGTTGAACTCCGCGATGAAAGCCTCGATGAGGAGCGGGATGTCCTCGCGGTGTTCGCGGAGCGGGGGCAGGGCCAGGCTGACGACGTTCAGGCGATAGTACAGGTCCTCGCGAAACGACCCATCTCGCAGGGCCTTCTGGGGATCCTTGTTCGTGGCCGCCAGCACTCGCACGTCCATCTTGACCTCGGCGCGGCCGCCCAGCCGCCTGACCGCGCCGCCCTCGAGGACGCGGAGGAACTTGGCCTGCGTGGCCGGATTCATCTCGGCGATCTCGTCGAGGAACAGCGTGCCCTGATGTGCGAGCTCGAAGCAGCCCGCCCGACGCTCGAGCGCGCCGGTGAAGGCGCCCTTCTCGTGGCCGAAAATTTCGCTCTCGAGCAGCGTCTCGGGAATGGCCGCGCAGTTGACGGCGACGAATGGTGCCCGCGCGCGGGGCGAGAGTTCGTGGATGGTCCGCGCCACGAGCTCCTTGCCCGTGCCGCTTTCCCCGGTGATCAAGACCGGCGCCGGCGTGGGCGCAGCCATCTCGATCATGCGGTACAGCGCCTGCATGGCGGGCCCGGTGCCCACGATCCGCCCCACACCCATGACCTGCCTGAGCTGCCTGCGCAGCAGCGCGACCTCACGCACCGCCTCGCTGCTGGATGCGGCCTTGGGGATGAGCAGCTTCAGGCGCGCCACGTCCACGGGCTTGGTCAGATAGTCATAGGCGCCGTCCTTCATGGCGGCCACGGCCGTCTCGATGGTGCCCTGTCCGGTCAAAAGGATGACCGCGGCAAAGGGCACCTCGTCCCGCAGCGACTTCAGGAGCGCATGACCGTCCAGACGGGGCATCACGAGATCGGTCAACACCACGGAGGGCAGCACTGCAACGGCCTTCTCGAGGGCCTCTTGGCCGTCGGCGGCCTCCTCGACGGCATAACCCCAGCCGGAGAGCAGCGACACAAGGCCCCGGCGGGCCGCGGTCTCGTCATCGACTACAAGGATCTTGAGGCCCATGGGCTCCATATCGCCTCGCAGGGTACCGCAGACAACCCGCAGTGTGCTGGAATCCTCTACACGGGCTGTGCCAGTCTGGGGAGGGTCGTCAAGCGTGCGCAAAAACAATCCTTCCGGCTTCGGAAAACCCTGTCCCGCGCCTCCGGTTGCGCCGTGCGGTAATGGTTACACAGCCGGGTGTAAGGATTACCGGCCTCGAACGCCGATTGGCCAACATGGGGCCGCCCGGGGTCGAATTCGCAAGGTTTAGCGCTGGCGTATAGGTTGCACTCCGAGCGGGAGCTTCGCCATCAACCCTAGAAGAAGGAGAGCACAATGCATCGGATGACAAGGCTGGCCCTGTTTGTGCCCGCCGTGCTCGTGGCCGTCTCGGGCTGCGCCACCAAGGACTGGGTCCGCGACCTCATGGGCAAGAAGGAAGTCGAGATCGGTCAGCGGATGGATGGGCTCGGCGGGGAGATCAAGACCACCCAGGCGAATCTCGGCGAGACCACTCAGGTCGCGCGGGGCGCGGGTGAACGCGCCGACGCTGCCATGACGCGGGTGGGCAACGTGGACGGCCGCCTCACGCGCCTCTGGTCGAACCGCTACAACCAGAAGGCCGTGGACACAGTCGAGGTCTATTTCGGCTTCGACAAAGCCGACCTGTCCGATGGCGCGCAGACGGCGCTACTCGGCGTGGTCAAGGAGCTCCAGGCCAGCTCGACCCTGATCGTGAGGCTCGGCGGCTTCACCGACCCGACCGGCACGCGCGACTACAACTACGGCCTCGCCCAGCGACGCGTCGAGGCGGTCAGGCGCTTCCTCGTTGACAAGGGTGTGGAGCTGTCCCGCGTGCAGGCCATTGGCATGGGCCCGCTCGAAGACCGCAACATCCCCGAGGAGAAGAAGCGCCGCGTCACCGTCACCCTGATGACCGATCTGGACTAACCGCGACGCGCGCGCGGACAGCCAGGATCTGGCACACACGATGCACACTGTTGTCGGCAGGGAGGAGCCTCGGATGCGATGGAATCGATGGACACGGGTCGGTTTCGCGCTTCTTGCCCCCATTGTCGTGGCCGTCATGCTCGCTGCGGGAGAGTGGTCGCAACCGCCCGCATCGGCGCAATCGGACCCAAAGGCGGCCGGTGGAAAGGCGGCGCCCTCCGGGGTTGCCAAGCCCAAGGGGGGCGCCTCAACCCAGAGCGCCCGACCCGAGCACGTCCGGGAGCTCCAGCAGGCGCTCACGAGCGCCGGCTATGATCCCGGGCCCATCGATGGAAAGCTCGGTCCCCGGACGAAGGCCGCCCTGCGGAAGTACGTCGCGGTGCCTCCGCCCCAGGTCCCGAGCCCGGCGGACAAGGTCATCTCGCAGTTCAGGTCCTCGAATGAGGTGCGCCAGGGCCAGTAAGCATCGGCGGCGAGCGGGCGACGGAACTCGGCGACGGAACTCATTGACGGGAGGTGCCCCATGGTCTTCCTGTACACGCTGATGGGAGTGCTCGGAGCCGCGGCAATGATCTTCACGGTCCAGAACCCGGATCCCGTCTCGGTGAATTTCCTCAACTGGCGGAGCGTGGGGATGCCCCTGGCCCTTCTGCTGCTCTTGGCGGTCTTCCTGGGTATCGTGGTCGCGTCCGTCAGTGCCTTCGCCAAGCAGATCGAGCTGAAGCTCAAGATTCGCCGCCTCGAGCAGCAGATCGCCAAGCTCTCCGCGCCGGCGAAGCAGCCTCGGCGCGTCGAGCCACGGCAGGTTGACCAGCCCCTCCCCGAAGCCTGAGCGTGTCGGGCGCTAGGCGAAGCGGCCGGGCGCGCGATCAGCGCGCCGCGCGACTGGAGGATCTCGGGGTGCCGTCGATCAGGTCGGCGTGACCCGTGTCTGTGAGGAAGCGCCGGATCTCGGCGAGCGGAGTCACCAGGGTCTGGCCCGGCATGGGCACATCGATGTACCACGGCGACTCGCTCCCCTGTGATGTCACGCGCGCCGTCCGATAGCCCTCGACGAGCCCGATGAGCCCGCCGCCGCGCGTTTCGTAGACTCCTCCGCCACTCGACCCGTAACCGACCGAGGCATCCACCATGAGGTGCGATGCCAACTCGCGGTCGGCAGCCTCGACCCCGTTCACCTGGCTCACGATACCGCCGGCGAGCACCATGTTGCGGCCCCACGGAAAGGTCAGGACCCAGATCTCTTCACCGAGCCTGGGTGCTTCCGCGGGGAGGGCGGGCACGCAGTCATGGCTCTCGGCGCGGAGCAGGGCCACGTCTACGTCGGCGGTCTCGCGATGCGCCATCACCACGGCACTGGCCTTCGTGCCCTCACCCCGCTGCCGGCCAAAGAGCAGGTAGATCGCCTTCTGTCCGGCGAGGCCCGCCACGGTATGACCGCTCGTGAGTACGAAGCAGTCCGCGCGATCGGAAGTGCCGGAAGCGGTGGGCCGGGAAGCGATGATCACTCCCGAACCCGTGCGGAAACGCCGGCCTTCCGGATGTTCGATCACGATCTGGACGGCGGAGGGCAGAACGCCCGCGAGCACATCCTGGCGGCTGGGCGCGCCCGGTCGCGCGATGGCGCAGCCATACCCGAGCGCGGCGGTCGCGACGATGATGGGCAGCGGCCAACCGAGCGCTCGAAGCCTCGCTAGCATTTCGTCAGGAACCTCCTGAGGTCCATGTTGGGCGATCCAGAGCATCATAACATCAGCGGGCGCCACGCATCACGCCTGCGCGCGTCGAGACTGGCCGAGGTCCGAGCTCGGTGGCACAGCCCTTGCTATTTTGCTGAAGCGGTTAAGGGGCGAACGGTGTCGTCAGGCCAACAGTAGGAAAGGAGTACGGCACATGCGACGCGAAATCCGGATTTTGGGCGCGACAGTCGTGATGCTCGGCATCATCGGGGGGCCCAGATACGGTGGGGGGCCCGGATACGGTGGGGGGCCCGGATACGTTCAGGCTCAGCAGTCGATGCCTGGCTCAGTCGGCGTGGAGCCAAGCGCCTCTCTCGAGGGCACGGTCAAGAGGGTCAATCCGGCCACGAGTACCGTGGAGGTTTCCACCGATCGGTTTGGCCTCTGGGCAAAGAGCCTGGAGGTGGGGAGCGCGACGGACATCCGGGTTGAAGGCCGGAAGGCCAGCCTGGAGGACTTGCACGAGGGAGAGAAGATCAAGGCATCCTACGAAACGCGCGTCGGGAAAAGCTTCGCCACCAGCATCGAGGTGATATCGGCGCCTTAACCCAGTCAAACTCCTGGATTACGATCGCGGAGTCCGCGCGCGCTGCGTCCCAGGCGCGCTGAACTCCGCCTCGTGGGCCCGCATCCGCCGGGCGAGCTCGGGGTACGAGGCGGTCCGCATGATCCGGTCGAACTGGGTGCGATAGTTCGAGACGAGGCTGATGCCCTCCACGAGCACGTCGTAGGCGAGCCAGCGGTCGTCGCGGCGGATGAGACGGTAGTCGATCGGAATCTCGGTCCCCTGCTTCGTGACGAACTTTGTCCTGACGGTCGCGGTGTCGCCCTCGGTCGAGTCGCCCACGTAGACGATCGGCTCCCCGCTGTACTGCTCGATCCTCGTGACATACGACCGCTCCAGCAGGTCGGTGAACAACGATGTGAACTCCTGCCGCTGGCTGTCGGTCAGGCTCTGCCAGTGCTGGCCCAGCGCGCGCTTGCCCGTCTCCGTGAAGTCGAAGATGGCCTCCGCCTGCTTGCGAATCGCGGCCCTCCGCTCGGCCGCCATCGACTCCTGCTTGAGCTTCGGGTCCTGGAGGATCCGGATCACCTGATCGATGGATCCCTTGAGCTGCTCCGTGGGCGCTCCGGCCCACACCTGCGCGGAGAAGAGACACAGCAGGCCCGCCGCGGAAATCGCCAGCGCGCGCCGCGCCAATCCGTCCACGCGGCTCCGGGAAACTCGTGTGATCGACATATCACAACCCCATCGCTTCGTCACACTCCGACGAACTGGATGTGGACCTGCCGTTGGCGCGGGCCGTCAAACTCCGCAAGGAGAATCGACTCCGATCCGTCGAGCAGCAGGTCTCCGTCCGTGATGCCGAGGGCGACGCCGTGGCCAAGCAGGCTGGCGCGAAGGTGCGCGGTGGCATTGCCCCGCTCGCAGTCCGACAGGCGCGCATCGTTGTGCTTGTACCGCGCCCCGTCATCGACAAGGTCGCTCATCAGGTGCGCGAGGTCGTCGAGGAGCGCGGGCCGAAACTCGGCGATCAACACGGAGCAGGTCGTGTGCAGGCAGTTGGCAATGACGAGGCCGCTGTGTACCGCGCCGCCCTGGAGGGCGTCTCGCACCTGCGGGGTGATGTCGATGGCCTGCCGGTGCGTCTCGCTCGACACCGCAAAGGTTTGCCGCAGCACCTTCAGCCCGTCCCGCTGGGTCGTGGTCATGACGCCGTCGTCTCGAGTTTTGGCTCTGTGACTGCGCTCGCGAGCACGACCTTCAGCTTCGCCACGTCCACCGGCTTCGGGAGATACGCGAAGGCGCCTTCGGCGGTAGCGACCAGAAGGCTATTGAGACTGCTGTGCGCGGTGAGGATGATGACCGGCATCGCCGGCCTCGTCATCCGCACCGCGTCCAGCAGCTCGAGCCCGTTCATCACGGGCATCATGACATCGGTGATCAGGGCTGCCGGGCGCGCCGAGGCGATCTTCTCGAGAGCCACCCGTCCATTGGGCGCGGTCTCCACGTCGTAGCCCCACGCTGCCAGCAGCGCCCGCAGCCCCGTCAGGGTGGATGAATCGTCATCCGCGACGAGAACTCGCGGGGCCATGTGCCCCGGTCCTGACGTGGCCGGCGATAGCACGCTCGACGACCCCCCCTAGGCGGCGTGCCTGAGCATTGCCGGATCCACCGATACCCGGTCCACGATACGGCAGGTCTTGCCGGTCCTGAGAGTCTCCCGCAAAGCAAGGTCCACCGCCGCCTGCCGCAGGCCGGCACGCGGAGCCGTACCGGTCACCTCGACCATCACCGGTTTCCCGTTCCACAGCGGCATCCGCACCGTCGCGGTGACGGGGAGGCGCGACAGCGTCGGATCGGACATGAGCGCGTCGGAAATTCTCGCCTGAAGCGCCGCCGCCTCCTGGTCCCGCTTCTGCTTGCGATCGTAGAGCTTCACGCCGATGCCAACGATGAGCAGAAGTAGAATCACGGCCGACACGAGGACGAACCCCGTGCTCGCGTCCACGGCCTGCCCGGTCATGGGAGGAGCGCCTGTCACCGGCGGGAGACCCGTCCCTGCCGGGAGGTCCGCCGGCGCCGGAATCCCCGGTGCCGGATTCGAAGGCGCCTGGGCCCAGGCGCGGCTCACGGTACTCATCAGTCCGAACAAAGTAAGTCGCGGTATCCAGTTCATGACGGTTACCTCCTTCCGCATGACTGGTTTTGCATCGGCCGTGCCACGGCGTGCGGCGCTGTATCACCGCGGAGTTTCCCGCTTTTCTCCTCATCGACCCACCGGGCGCGGCCGCGACAGGGTCACTAATTCGGGCCGAGTGTAAACTTTGCACACGGCGGACCCCGCTCAGTGCTCGGCCATCTGGGCCGCTTCGCTCCTCCACCGCCGGGCCTTGTTGTGAAGGGTCTTGGGGGTGGTGCCGAGGATCGCGGCGGCGCGCGTCTTGTTGTTGTTCACCGAGGCCAGCGTCCTCTCTATCAGCTCACGCTCGCCCTTCTCCAGCGTCGTGCCCACGGGCAAGACGACCGCGCCGTCGTGATCCGCGTCGGGCGCCCGGTTCGACGAGAACGGGAGGCAGGCGGGCGTGATCAGATCACCTTCGCAGCCGACGACCGCGCGCTCGATGACGTTGCGGAGCTCCCGCACGTTTCCGGGCCAGCCATGCTCGCGCAGCTGCGCCATGGCGGCGTCATCCGCTGCCCTGACCTGGCGATCGTACTTCGCGTTGAACTCGGTGATGAATGCCTCGACGAGGAGTGGAATGTCTCCGGTCCGGCGGCGGAGCGGCGGCAGAGAGATGCTCAGCACGTTGATCCGGTAGAACAGGTCCTCGCGGAGGGCCTTGTCTTGCACGGCCTGCGCGGCGTCCCGGTTCGTTGCCGCCACGAGCCTGACGTCCACCGACAGCTCCGTCTTGGCCCCGATTCGGCGTATGACACCATCCTGGAGGACGCGGAGATATTTTGCCTGGAGCGCCGGGCTCATCTCCGTGATCTCGTCCAGGAAGATCGTGCCGGCA
>JBKPBU010000369.1:0-2758 GCA_046727015.1 Candidatus Methylomirabilota bacterium
CACGCGCCACCGTCACATCGGTGACGAGCAGATCTGGGTGCTGGAAGGCAGCGTGGCCGACGACACGGGCGTGTGCGAGGCAGGCAACTATGCGCGGCGACCGCCGGGCTGCGTGCACACCGTCACGAGCCCCGGCGGTGCGCTCGTCTTCGCCGTCGTCTCAGGGCCGGCGGAGGCCGTCTGACCGGCCGGCCGCCTCGGGCACTACTCTTCCTCCACGTGGGCGAGGTCGAGCGCGTCGGTCAGGGTCTTGAGCAGGCAGAAGAGGCTCGCACGCACGGTGTCGTCGTAGTCGGCAGACGCCGCCGCTCCTTCGTAGAACACGGAGAGGATGTAGCCCGGCAGGCTCGGATGCTCCCCGTGCTCGAGCGCCTCCAGGAGCTGCGCGGGCGCCGTCCCGTCGTGCTCGGCGAGCCACGCCTGCGTCAGGGCGTAGGCTTCCAGTATGCGGTCCTCCGCGAGCTGCGGGAAGGGTCGGCCGAGGCTGGCCTCGAGCACTTTGAAGAGAAGAAAACCCAGACCGAGCGCCGCCTTCTGGACGGCAGGATCGAGGCCTCTCGTGACGGACTGCGAGAAAGCGGCCGCGTGGGGCTGGAGATCGAGGAAGGCCTGCGCCTCGCTCGCGACGCGCGCGGGCGCGTACGTGGTCAGGTCGCGCCAGACCTCGTCCACGAGCGTTCGATCGATGGCTCGCACCAGGAGGAATCCCCTTGCGACTCCGTACGGTCTCCGGTAAGGTGAACAGCCGGGATTCTAGCACGCGCGGGCGCGCCGTTCGCGCGCTCTAATGGGGCATCGCCAATGACCACAGAGCACTTCTGGCTTTCGGTGGGCTTCCTCGGTCAGGCCTTCTTCTCGAGCCGCTTCCTTGTCCAGTGGATCGCCTCCGAGCGCAAGGGAGAGAGCGTGATCCCGGTCGCGTTCTGGTTCTTCTCGATCGGCGGCGGGGCCACGCTCCTCGTATACGCGATCTACCGCCAGGATCCGGTGTTCATCCTGGGCCAGGGCGCGGGCCTCTTCGTCTACCTCCGCAATCTCTACCTCATCCGGCGCAAGCGGCGCCAGCTCGCTCAGGCCGGCGCCTGACGGCGCCCGCCAGGAGGACAACTCTCGATGGAATCGATCAAGTGGGCGGCGCCTCAGGCGCGCGAGATCCTGATGATCCCTGGCCCGACGGAGATCCCCTTCCCCGTCCTCCAGGCCATGAACCAGCCGCCCGTCATCCAGTACGACACGTCCTTCGACGTGAACGTGCTGGAGCCCGTCAACCTCGCGCTCAAGCAGGTGTTCCAGACCGAGCGGGGCGAAGTCATCACCATGCCGGGCTCAGGCAAGACCGCGCTCGAGTCGAGCGCGCTGTCCATGGTCGAGCCCGGTGACCGGGCCTTCGTCATCGTGGCCGGCGTCTTCGGCCAGCTCATGGCGGCGGTCCTCGGCCGCATCGGCGCCGAAGTGACGGAGTTCACCGTGGAGTGGGGCCAGCCGATCGACCTCGCCAGGCTCGAGCGCGAGATCGAGCGCGTCAAGCCCAAGATCGTCACCATGGTCCACAACGAGACCTCGACGGGCACGACCTACCCGGCGGCCGACGTCGGCAAGATCGTCAAGGGCCACGGCGCTCTCTTCCTCCTCGACAGCGTGTCCTCGCTCGCGGGCATCGACGTCCGCACCGACGGGTGGGGCGTGGATCTGAACATGACGGGCTCGCAGAAGTGCTTGGCCGCCCCGCTTGGCATGGCGATCATCGGCGTGACGCCGCCGGCGTGGGAAGCGATGGAGCGCCGCAAGCACAAGGCTTCCTCGTACGTCTACGACCTCCTGCGCTGGCGGGACTCGTGGATTCCCGTCTCCCGCGGTGGGCGCGTCCCCGACGGCGGCAAGCGGATGCAGCCCATCTCCATGCCTACCCAGATGACCCAGGCCCTCGGCGTCGCCGTCCGGCTCGTGCTCGAGGAAGGACTCGACGCGCGCTTCCGCCGCCACGCGGTGGCCGGCCGCGCCTTCCGCGCGGGCGTGGAGGCCATGCGCCTCGAGATGTTCCCCGACAAGTCCATCCAGTCCGACACGGTGTCCTGCATCAAGACGCCGCCCGGCATCGAGGCCGCGGCCGTCGTCAGCCACATGCGCCAGACCTACGGCATTCTCATCGGCACCGGGCTCGACAAGATGCGGACGACGACGCTTCGCGTCGGCCACATGGGCATCACCGCGAGTCCCCTCTACGTCCTGCCCACGCTCTCCGCCATCGAGATGACGCTCCGCGAGCTCGGCTACCGGAGCGAAGCCGGCGCGGGCGTGGCCGCGGCGCAGGCGATCTTCGCGGACTCCGTCGCATGATCGTCATTCCCGACGACTTTCCCTCGGTCTTCGAGGGCAGCCAGGCCCACGAGCGGGCGAAGAAGCTGGCCGACGTCACGGTCTTCTCCGAGCGCGGCGCCGACGCGGAGCAGGAGCTGATTCGCCGCATCGGCCGCGCGGAGGTCGCCATCAACATCCGCGCCCACGCGCGCTTCAGCGAGGCCGTCTTCGCCGCGTGCCCCGCGCTCAAGATGGTCTGCGTCTGGGGCACCGGCACCGACAACATCGACCTCAACGCGGCCGGCATGCGCGGCGTCACCGTGTGCAACACGCCGGGCGTCAACGCGTTCGCGGTCGCCGAGCACGCGCTGACGCTCATGCTGGCGGTGGCACGAAAGGTCCCCACGCTGGACGCGGAGATGCGCAAGGGCAAGTGGCCGCGCGAGCTGCACACCCAGCT
>JBKPBU010000370.1:0-5996 GCA_046727015.1 Candidatus Methylomirabilota bacterium
GACGAGGCCGTCGAGCACGTGGCGCTGGCCGAGCGGGCGCACGTCTTCGTGGTGGCGCCGGCCACGGCCAATGTCCTGGCCAAGGCCGCCCACGGCATCGCCGACGACTTCCTCACCACCCTGCTGCTGGCGGCCCGGTGCCCCGTCCTCATGGCCCCCGCCATGGACGGCGGCATGTGGGAGCACGCCGCCGTGCAGGCCAATGTCGCCACGCTGCGCGAACGGGGCGTGACGGTCTTCGAGCCAGAGGCCGGCGCGCTCGCCTCGGGGCTCAGCGGCAGAGGCCGGCTGCCCGAGATCGAGTCGATCGTCGAAGAGGTCGAGCGCGTGCTCACTCCCGGCCGCGATCTGACCGGCGAGCGCGTCCTCGTCACCGCAGGGCCGACCCGCGAGCCCATCGACCCGGTGCGCTACCTCTCGAACCGCTCCTCGGGCAAGATGGGCCACGCGGTGGCGACGGCGGCGCTCCGGCGCGGCGCGGAGGTCGTGCTGATCTCGGGGCCGACGGCGCTCAAGCCTCCCGCGGGCGCCGTCTATGTCCCGGTGCAGACAGCCGAGGAGATGCGCGAGGCGGCCCTCCAGCACCTCGGCGCGGCCAGCGTCGTGATCAAAGCGGCCGCCGTCGCGGACTACCGGGTGGAGCGACCGAGTCCGACCAAGATCAAGTCCGGCGGCAAGCGCGAGGGGTTGAGCCTGGATCTCGTGCCGAACCCGGATATCCTGAAGGAGCTGGCCCAGAAAAAAGGCGGCGCCTTCCTCGTGGGCTTCGCGGCCGAGACCAATGACGTGCGGGCTCACGCCGCCGAAAAGCTCCGCGCCAAGGGCGTCGATCTCCTCGTCGCCAACGACGTCAGCCAGCATGGCATCGGCTTCGAAGCCGACGACAACCAGGTCGTCCTGCTCGACCGGTGGGGTGGGACGCTGGAGCTGCCGCGCATGACCAAGATCCAGGTGGCGCACGCCATCCTGGACCGCGTCCTGGCGCTGCGGGCGGCCCCGAAATCCCGCCGCGCCTCCTCTCGCTGAGCACGATGCCGGATCCCCGGGAGGCTCTCGGCGAGGCGCTCGCCGCCGTCGCCGACACCCTCCGTCACCACCGCGACCTCGGACTCAAAGACGTCGCGCTCAGCCGGCCCGAGCGTCCGGATCCCGCGCAGGCGCTCGCCGCGCAGGAGCGCGCGCTCCAGGGCTGCACGCGCTGCAAGCTCTCCCGGAGCCGCTCCACCATCGTCTTCGGCGTGGGCAACCCGGCGGCGCGCCTGGTGGTGATCGGCGAGGGGCCCGGCGAGGAGGAGGACAAGCAGGGCATTCCCTTCGTGGGGCGCGCGGGTCAGCTCCTGACCAAGATGCTCGCCTCGGTCGGTTTCGACCGGGAGCGCGACTGCTACATCTGCAACGTCGTCAAGTGCCGTCCCGAGCGCAACCGCAACCCGGAGCCGGACGAGGTTTCGGCGTGCAACCCGTTCCTGCTGGCGCAGCTCGACACCATCCAGCCCGTCGTGATCCTGGCCCTCGGCAACTTCGCCGCGCAAACGCTGCTCGGCACCAAGGAGGGCATCACCAGGCTCCGCGGCCGCGCCTATTTCTATCACGACACCGTGCTCGTGCCGACCTTCCATCCGGCCTTCCTGCTGCGCAACCCCGGAGACCAGTACAAGCGCATGGCCTGGGACGATCTCAAGCTCGCCCGCCGTGAATGGGAGCGCCTGACGGCCACGTCGTGATCGCCGACGTAGCCTTTGATCTTCCGCTCGACCACCCCTTTTCATATCTCGTGCCGGAGGGTCTCCCCCTTCAGCCCGGCCAGCGGGTGCGCGCGCCACTCGGCGGCCGCAGCACGCGCGTGGGCATTGTCGTCGCGCTCCGCGAAGGCGATGCGACGGGCTTGCGTCCCATCCAGTCACCGGTCGAGCCCGCTCCCATTCTCTCGGCGGGCAACCTCAGGCTCGGGCGCTGGATCGCCGACGAGAGCCTCTCTTCGTGGGGCTCGACCCTTCTGGCGCTCCTGCCCCCGCCGCCCCGCTCGAAGCGCGCGGAAGTCCTCGCTCCCCCTCCCGAAGCGGTGTCGGGAGGAGACACGGTGCCGGCGCCCGAGATCTGGATGGACGGCGCGCGGGAGGAGCGCCTGGCCACCGCTGTGGGCGACGCATCGGGCGGCGCTCTCCTCATCGCGCCGGACACCGATAGCGCGGGGCGATGGGCGCGGCGCCTCGACGCGGCCCGGCTCGACAGCGGCGCCGGCCCCGCCGAGCGGCGCGCCGCGTGGTTCGCGGCGGCGCGTGGACGCGCCCGCGTCGTCGTCGGCACCCGCGGGGCCCTCCTCGTGCCCCTTCCCCCGCCGGCTACTCTCGTGCTGCTCGACGAGCACGATCCCGCCCACAAGCCGCCGGGGCCGCCGAGACTTCACTCGCGCGAGATCCTGCTCCGCCGAGCGGCGCTCGACGGCAGTCGGCTCGTCATGCTCTCGGGCGCCCCGTCGGCCGAAGTCTGGCGCAAGACTGAAGCGGGCACGGTCAGGCGAGTGGCCGGAGGCCCGGCGGCCTGGCCCGAGGTGATTCCAGCCGACACCCGCGGCATACTCCGCAATCACCCGCTGACGCTGCCGTTGACGCGGGCCATCGAGACCATGTCGCGAGCCGGTCGCGGCGTGGCACTGATCGTGAGCCGGTCCGGGGGAGCGCTGGGGTGCAATGACTGTGGAGCCGTTCTCCGGTGCCCCGCGTGCGGCGTCGCCCTCCAGCTCCGGCGCGACCGCCGCGGTATGGCCTGCCGGCTGTGCGCGAGGACCGAGGTCCTTCCCGAGCGCTGCCCCGGCTGCGGCGGCCACCGGCTCCAGCCCTTCGGCTGGGACGCCGAGCGTGTGGAGGCCTCGGTGCGCCGGCGCTTTCCTCGCCTGACCGTGTCGCGCAGCGATCCCGGCGCCCAGGTGATCATCGGCACGCCCGCCATCCTGCGTGGTCAGCGGGCGCGCCAGTGGGGGGCCGTCGGCTTCGTCTGGTTCGACGGCTTCCTGCGGGTGCCCGACTTCCGCGCGGGCGAGCGCGCCTTCCAGCTGCTCTGGGCGGCAGCCGAGGCAGTCGGCGCGGGGGGACGGCTCATCGTGCAGACGCTCCATCCCGACCACTACGCCGTGGCCGCGGTGCGCGGCCAGGACCGCGAGGTCTTCTACCGGCAGGAGCTGGAATTCCGGTCCGAGCTCGGCTACCCGCCCTTCCGGCGGCTCTGCCATCTGTCCGTGCGCGGCAAGTCGGCCGCCGGCGCCACGGCGCTGGTCGAGGAGGCCGCGGGAGCCCTTGCCGGCATCGAGGGGCTGACCGTCTATCCGGCAATGGCCCTCGGTGCCCCCGGGGCCGCCACGGCAGCGCGCATGCGTTGCGTGGTCAAGGGTCCGGAGGACATGCCGCGGCTCATCGGGCCGGTGCTGCGGCCGTTTCTCGAGCGCCGACGACGCTCGCACGGTGTGGTAGAAATAGAGATGGATCCGATTACCGGTTGACAGTCAGGAGATCGCGCTCAAGATGGCACTGCTCGAAGTCAGGCTCTACGGTGACCCGATGCTCCGGCGCAAGGCCGCGCACGTGCGCGAGGTCACGCCCGAGCTCCGCCGGGTGATCGGCGACATGATCGAGACCATGTACGATCAGGCGGGCATCGGTCTGGCCGCGCCGCAGGTGGGCATTCCCTATTGCCTCCTGGTCATGGACGACGGCAAGGGCGGCGCCCGCGCGCTGATCAACCCCGTGATCACGAGCCGCAGCGGCTCCGTCACCGACGAGGAAGGCTGTCTCTCGCTCCCCGGCATCTTCGCCGACGTGGAGCGCAGCAAATCCATCACCGTCCAGGCGACCGACGAGGACGGCCGGCCCTTCGACCTCGAGGCCTCGGGCATGCAGGCGCGCGTCATCCAGCACGAGATGGACCACCTGGAGGGCGTACTCTTCATCGACCTCCTCTCGCCGGTCGCGCGTGACCGCATCAAGACGAGGATCCAGAAGCACGGCTTCCCCAAGGAGAGGCGCTCTCGAGCGTTCGCTCTCTAACTTGAGAGTGCTGTTCTACGGGACGCCCGAGTTCGCGGTGCCGACGCTCGAGGCCCTCCTCGAGCGCCACACCGTCGCCGCCGTCGTTACCCAACCCGACAAGCCCGCCGGTCGCGGCCGGCACCTCCAGGCGCCGCCCGTCAAGAAGCGCGCGGTGGCCGCGGGCATTCCGGTGCTCCAGCCGCCGCGACTGCGGAATGCCGGCTGGCCGGAGCGGCTGGCCGAGGTCGGCGCGGATGTTGCCGTCGTAGTCGCCTTCGGCCAGATCCTGCCGAAGGCCGTGCTCGACGTCCCGCGTCGCGGCTCCATCAACGTCCACGCTTCGATTCTGCCGCGCTACCGGGGCGCTGCCCCCATCGCATGGGCCATCATCCGCGGCGAGACCGAGACCGGCATCACGACCTTCCAGATGGATCCCGGCATGGACACGGGCGATGTGCTGCTGTCCGAGTCCACAGCCATGGGCGCCGACGAAACCGCGGGTGAGCTGTCGGCGCGGTTGAGCCGGATCGGCGCGAGCGTGATGATCCGCACGCTGGAGCAGCTGGATTCGCTGACGCCGCGCCCCCAGGACCACTCGCAGGCCACCATGGCTCCACGCCTCAAGAAGGAAGACGGCTGGCTGCGCTTTGCAGAGCCGGCGCGCGACCTCGTCAACCGCGTGCGCGGCTGCAACCCGTGGCCGGGCGCCGCGGTGATGACGCCCGCGGGCCGTCTCTTGATTTGGCGCGCCGCTGCCGTGCCGCATGCGAGCGACGCCGCGCCCGGCACGCTCGTCGTAGGCCCCTCACCCCAGCCCTCTCCCCAGAAGGGCGAGGGAGTCGAAGAGAACTCTCCCCCTTCCAAGGGCGAGGGGGAACCGAGAAACCCTCTCCCCCATCGGGGGAGAGGGCAGGGTGAGGGGGCGGTGTACATCGCGACGGGCAAAGACCTCCTCCTCCCGATCGAGGTCCAGCCCGAGAACCGCAAATCCATGCCGTGGGAGGACTTCCTGCGTGGCGCCCGGCTGCCACCTGGCGCGCGAGTCACGGAGATCGGCGCGTGAGCCCGGTGCTCCGCGCAGGTCCCGTGTCGCAGGCTCGCTACGAGGCTCTCCGCATTCTCGTGCGCGTCGAAGAAGACCGCGCCTTCGCCGACATCGTGCTGGAGCATGCCCTCGAGCACGCACGCCTGGAGGCGCGCGACGCCGCCCTCTGTACCGAGCTGGTCTACGGCACGCTTCGCTGGCGGCGCCATCTCGACTGGCGGCTAGGGCCGCACTTGAACCGTCCGCTCGACAAGCTCGACCCCTGGGTGCGGTCGCTGCTTCGCTTGACCGCCTACCAGCTCTTCTTCCTCGACCGTGTGCCGCGCTGGGCGGCGGTGGACGAGGCCGTCAGCCTGGCCAAGCTCAAGTCCAAGCGGCCCGGGCCGCCCGAGTTCGTCAATGCGGTCCTGCGCGCTCTCACGCGAGCGACGGCAGCGCCGCCCCTGCCCGCGCTGCCGACCGAGGCCATCGCGGTGCGCTGCTCCTTTCCCGACTGGATCGCCGCGCGCTGGATCGCGCGATACGGCCCCGAGGAAGCCGAGGCGCTCATGCTCGCCTCGAACGAGCGTCCGCCGACCACCATCCGCGTAAACACGCTGCGCATCACGCGCGACGCGCTCGCCGCGCGCCTGCGCGACGAAGAGCTGGCCTCGACGCGCCCGACAGCCTTCGCTCCCGAGGGGCTCACCGTCGAGCGCGGCGCCGTCGGCCGCTGGAGCGCCTTCACGGAAGGATGGTGCACGGTGCAGGACGAGGCGTCGATGCTCGTGGCGCGCCTCCTCGACCCCCAGCCGGGCGAGGTCGTGGCGGACGCGTGCGCCGCGCCCGGCACCAAGGCGACGCACATGGCTGAGCTCATGCGGAACCGGGGCCGCATCATCGCCATGGACCCGCAGGCGGCGCGGCTCAAGCTGGTGGGGCGGGCGACG
>JBKPBU010000371.1:0-4210 GCA_046727015.1 Candidatus Methylomirabilota bacterium
ATGACCGCCGCCGCCACCACCGGCCCCGCCAGGGGGCCGCGCCCGGCCTCGTCGAGCCCCGCGACGCGCGTGAGCCCGCGCCGCCAGGCCGCCTGCTCGTAGCGATAGGGAGCGCCCGTGGCCGCTGTCCCCCGTTACTCCGCCGCGGGCTCGCCCGAAGTCGGCACCTGGACGAAGCGCTTTTCTTTCAAACGCGCCGCCTTGCCCGCAAGATCCCGCAGGTAGTAGAGCTTCGACCGGCGCACGGTGGCGCGTTTCATCACCTGGATCTTGTCGATCCGCGGCGAGTGCAGCGGGAATGTCCGCTCGACACCCACTCCGTACGAGATGCGCCGCACGGTGAACGAGGCGCTGACCCCGTCGCCGCGCTTGCGGATCACCACGCCTTCGAAGACCTGGATCCGCTCCTTCTCGCCCTCGACCACCTTGACCGATACGCGGACCGTGTCGCCGGGCGCGACGCCCGCCCGGTCCTTCTTCAGCTGCCCCGCTTCGACGATGCGAATGGCTTGCATGACTCGTGGCTCCTTACTCGAGATAGTCCTCGGGCGGCCGGCCCTCGCTGAAGCCCGCCACCCATTTTTGCTCTTCAGGCGAAAGATCCGCCGTCTCCAGCAGATCCCGCCGCCGCCGCCACGTCCGCCAAACGGACATGACGCGCTTCCACCGCTCGATCCGGGCGTGGTCGCCCGAGCGCAAGACTTCCGGCACGCTCCACTCCCGGAACACCTCGGGACGCGTGTACTGCGGATGCTCGAGGAGGTCGCGCGAGAACGAGTCCCGCGCGGGCGCCGATTCGTCTCCGAGAGCGCCGGGGAGAAGCCGCGTGACCGCCTCCGTCACCACCAGCGCCGCCGCCTCGCCTCCCGACAGCACGTAGTCGCCGATGGACAGCTCCTCGTCCACCAGGCGCTCGCGCACCCGCTCGTCCACCCCCTCGTAGCGCCCGCACACCAGCACGACGTGAGGCAGGGCGGCGTATTCGGCCGCCACCGCCTGGGTGAATCGCCGGCCCGCCGGGTCGAGCAGCGTGACCCGGGCGCCGGGCGCTCTCAACGTCTCGATGCACGCCGCGAGCGGCTCGGGCTTCATGATCATCCCGCCGCCGCCCCCGAAGGGCGTGTCGTCCGTCACGCGGTGCTTGCCCGCGGCGTGGTCGCGCAGGTTGTGAACGCGGATGTCCACGATCCCGCGCGCGCGGGCGCGGCCCACGATGGAGTCGCTGAGCGCCGGCTCCACCATTCCGGGAAAGAGCGTGACGATGTCGATTCTCACAGCTCCAACAGCCCCTCCGGCGGGTCGATGACGAACCGCCGCTCCGCGACGTTCACGTCCACCACGATCTCGGGCACCGCCGGCACCAGGTGCTCGCGGCCGCTCTCGGTCACCACCCACAGCGGCTGGCCCTCACTGCCCTCCACCCGCACGAATTCGCCGACGCGCCGCCCGTCACGCGTCTCCACCACGGCGCCCGCCATCTCCCAGGGGTAGAAGTGCCCCTCGGGAGCGGGCAGCACGTCCTCCTGCGCCACCGCAAGCAGCCGTCCCGTGAACCGCCGGGCATCCTCCGGCGAGGTCACGCCTTCCATTCTCACCAGCAGCGACTCGCCCTCGAAGCGGCAGGAGGCGATGCGGCAGGGCTCACGCCGGTCGGGCCTGGGCTCCCACAACACGCACTCGTGGAGGTTCGTGAAGCGCTCCTTCGGACGATCTGTCAGCGGCCTGACGCGTACCTCGCCCTGGAGTCCCCACGGCCTCAGCACCTCTCCCACCGCGACGAGGGCGCCCCCAGGTTCCATCTGTCGCTACGCCTTGGCGGCCTTCGCGGCGTGCGCCAGAAGGTGCTTGACGGTGTTCGACGGCTGCGCGCCCTTCTTGATCCATTCGGCCGCCTTCTCCGTGGAGATCTTGATCGTGGGCGGCTTGGTCAGCGGGTTGTAGTGCCCGATGACCTCGATGAAGCGCCCGTCGCGCGCCGCGCGCGAGTCGGCCACCACCACGCGGTAGGCCGGCTTGCGAGTCGTTCCCGTCCGTCTCAATCGAATGTGTACCGCCACCGGTTCACCTCTTTCGTTTTTATCTGGCCAAGCCTGTTATCTGGGCAAGAACGGCATGGGCCCTTTTAGCTTGCCCATGCGTCCTTCCATCTGCTTGAGGCCCTTCATCATCTGCTTGAGCTGCGCGTACTGCTTCAGCAGCCGGTTGACGTCGGCCACCTGCGTGCCGCTGCCCTTGGCGATGCGCGAGCGGCGGCTGCCGTTGATGATCGCGGGCTTGACGCGCTCGTCCGGCGTCATCGAGCCGATGATGGCCTCGAACCGCCTGAGATCCTTCTCCTCGCCCTTGAGCTCTTTGGGAATACCTTTGGCGCCCTTGAACATCGGCAGCATGTCCATGATCTGCCCCAGCGGTCCCATGGACCGGAGCTGCTTGAGCTGGGCCGCGAAGTCCTCGAGGGAGAAGCTCTCCTCGCGGATCTTCCGTGCCATCTCCTCGGCCTGGCCCGCGTCCACGTGCGCCTGGGCCTTCTCGACGAGCGAGAGCACGTCGCCCATGCCGAGGATGCGCTGCGCGAGCCGGTCGGGGTGGAAGGGCTCGAGCGCGTCCGTCTTCTCGCCGACGCCCACGAAAGCGATCGGCCGGCCCGTCACTTCCCGCACCGACAGGGCCGCGCCGCCGCGGGCGTCACCGTCCAACTTGGTCAGCACCACCGCGTCGATGCCCACCGCGGCGTTGAACTTCTCCGCGACCGTCAGCGCGTCCTGGCCGGACATGGCGTCCACCACGAGCAGCACGTGGTGCGGCGCCACCTCCTTCTTGATCACCCGGAGCTCGTCGAGCATCTCTTCGTCGATGTGGAGACGCCCCGCGGTGTCGAGGATGAGCGGCGAGAGTCCGCGCTGGGCCGCCTCGTCGCGTGCGGCGCGGCAGATCGCCGCGGGCTTCTGCGTCTCCTCGCCCAGCACGGGGATCCCGAGCTCCTTGCCCAAGCGGCGGAGCTGCTCGATGGCGGCCGGGCGGTAGACATCGGCCGAGGCCATGATCGGATGCTGCCCCTGCTTCTGGAAGTGCCGCGCGAGCTTGGCCGCCGAAGTGGTCTTGCCCGAGCCCTGGAGCCCGACCAGCATGATGACGGTCGGCGGGTGAGACGCCATCGCCAGGCGATGACCCGAGCCGCCGAGCAGCTCGACCAGCTCATCGCGCACGACCTTGACGACTTGTTGCCCCGGCGTGAGCGAGGTGAGCACGTCCTGGCCGATGGCTTTGACGCGGACGCGCTCGATGAAGCCCTTGACGACCTTGAAATTGACGTCGGCTTCGAGAAGCGCCATGCGCACCTCGCGCAGGGCCTCCTGGATATTCTCCTCCGTCAGCCGGCCGTAGCCACGGAGCCGGTCAAATATTTCGGATAAGCGCGATGTAAGGCTGTCAAGCATGGCGTCGCCCTGCGGTAACCTCCAGGAAACACTGAAGGATACTGGGGCAAATCTGAAAAGTCAAGCCTATTTCAATACTTCCGGCGCACTTGCAGCCTCTCCGAAGGCTTCCCTGGGGGCCCTGGTGGTTCTTTGCCAAGATCCATATCTGGCGCACCTTTGGCCCGGTCCCGAGGGTGTCCGCTCAGTCCCCAAGGGCCCCATTGCCACCGCCAGTTTGACCTCTCGACCCGCGTCTGTCAGGATCGGCGCGCGATGCTACGGACGAGCCTCCTCACCGTGATCCTCGTCGTGATGACTCTCGGCGCTCACCCCCTGCTACATGCCCAACCCGCCGCGGTTCGAACCGTCACGATGCGGGTGGCCCCCGATGAGACTTACCGGGCGCAGCCGAACTGGGAGGGTGCGCTACGAAGCACCGTCGCCAGGATTTCCGACATCTATGAGAAGAACTTTCAGATACGGTTCGTGATTCTCGACGTCGTTCCGTGGACCGCGGGAGCGCCGGGGAGTCCTCAACGGCTGATCGGTCAGATGATGTCGGCGGTGCCGGTCGGGGAGGCCGACGTGTTGGTCGGATTCAGCAACCGGTGTGAGCGGCTCAGGTACGGCGTGGCCAAGGTCTTTCACCGAATCGCCCTGGTGACGACGGGGTGCTACGAGGCACTCATCGTCAAGGATTTCGCGCCCGAGCCGGTCGTTCTCTCGCACGAGCTCGCGCACCTCTTCGGCGCCTTTCACCCGATGATCACGGTCGACTCCGTGATGCGCGG
>JBKPBU010000372.1:0-12589 GCA_046727015.1 Candidatus Methylomirabilota bacterium
GTGGCCAACCCCGGCTGCTACGCCATGGGCGCGATACTCGCGACGGCGCCGCTGCTCAAGAGCGGGCTGGGGCGCGCCGAGGGCATCGTGATCGACGGCAAGTCGGGCGTGACGGGGGCAGGGGCCCAGGGGCGGAAGATCGACCCCATGTACCTCTACACCGAGGCCAACGAGAACGTCCAGGCGTACGGCATCGCCACCCACCGGCACACGCCCGAGATGGAACAGGAGCTTTCCGCGCTCGCCGGCGCGCCCGTCGTGGTCGGGTTCACCCCGCATCTCGTGCCCCTCAACCGCGGGATCTTCACCACCGCCTCGGTGCCGCTTGCCCAGGGAAGTGGGAAGAAGGCCGCCGGCACGGCCGACCTCCTGGCCCTCTACCGCGAATTTTACGCGGGCGAGCCTTTCGTGCGCGTGCTGCCCGAAGGCGAGCGGCCGACGACGCGCTCGGTGACCGGCTCCAACTTCTGCGACGTGGCCGTGGTGTCCGACCCGCGCACGGGCCGCGCCGTCTGCGTCTCTGCCCTCGACAACCTGGGCAAGGGCGGCTCGGCCAACGGCGTCCAGAATCTCAACATCATGATGGGGTGGGACGAGCGGACGGGTCTCGAAGCGCCACCGGTGTACCCGTAGGGCGGCCATGCCGGGCATGCAGTGGCTCGACGGGGGGATCACGGCCGTCCCGGGCATCCTGGCCTCGGGAATCGCGGCCGGCATCAAGCCCAGCGGCAAGAAGGACCTCGCCCTGATCTACTCCTCGGCGCCCGCGCGGGCCGCCGCCGTCTTCACCAGCAACCAGGTCAAGGGGGCGCCGGTCATCGTCTCGCAGGAGCATGTCCGTGACGGCCGGGCGCAGGCCATCGTCGCATCGAGCGGCTGCTCCAACGTCTGCACGGGCGAGCAGGGAATCAAGGATGCGCGCGAGATCACCAAGACCGTCGGCGACCTCCTGCGCATCAAGCCCGGCCAGGTGCTGATCGCCGCCACCGGCGTCATCGGGCAGCCGCTGCCGATGGACAAGATCCGCGCGGCGCTCCCGAAGCTCGTCAAGGGTCTGTCGCCCCAGGGAGGCCGGAGCGCCGCCGAAGCGATCATGACGACCGACACGCGGCTCAAGGAAGCGGCCCTGCGCATCGAGATCGGCGGGCGGCCGATCACGATCGGCGGCATCGCCAAGGGCGTGGGCATGCTCGAGCCGCACCTCGCGACGATGTTCTGCTTCCTGGCGACGGATGTGATGGTGGCGGCGGACGCCCTGCCCCGGGTGCTCAAACGGGCGGCCGACGCCTCGCTGAACCGGATCACGGTGGACGGCGATCAGTCCACGAGCGACACGGTGGCGGTGCTGGCAAACGGGCTCGCGGAGAATGCTTCGCTCGAGCGCGGCAGCCGGGGCCTTCGGGAATTCGCGCGCGGGCTCGAGGCGGTCGTCGCGCGGCTCGCGCACATGCTGGTCGCCGACGGCGAAGGCGCGACCAAGGTCGTCGAGGTGAGCGTGGGCGGGGCGCGCACGCGGCGCGAGGCGCTCCTGGCCGCCCGCTCGGTCGCCAACTCGCCGCTCGTCAAGACCGCCATCAACGGCGCCGACCCCAACTGGGGGAGGATCATGATGGCGCTGGGCAAGTCGCCGGCCCGAGTTGTCCAGGACAGGGTCTCGATACGCTTCGGTGACGAAGCGCTGGTGGACAAGGGGATGCTGAGGCAGGGCGCACGGCTCGACAGGATTCGCGCGCTCATGGCGGAGCCCGAGTACTCGATCACCATCGACCTGGGCCTCGGGCGCGGGCAGGACCGTGTCTGGACATCCGATCTCAGCGAGGAGTACGTTCGAATCAACGGCAAGTACACGACGTAAGCCGCACGCAGCTCACTACGCACGATCTCGAGCTTCGGTCCCCGCCTGAAATCGGGGAAGCGCGGAGGCGAATCAGCCTCGCCGCTCGAGATCGGAGGCCAACCGAAAGAGGGGCATGAGATGGCAGGACTGACCATGAAGGAGTTGCTGGAGGCCGGCGTGCATTTCGGCCACCAGACCAAGCGCTGGAACCCCAAGATGCAGAAGTACATCTTCGGGGAGCGCAACGGTATCTACATCATCGATCTCCAGAAGACCCTCAAGAAGTTTCGTGAAGCCTACTCCTACGTGCGCGACCTCGCGGCCGGTGGGGGCACGCTGCTGATGGTCGGCACCAAGAAGCAGGCGCAGGAGACGGTGCTCGAGGAGGCGGGCCGCTGCGGGATGTACTACGTCAACCACCGCTGGCTCGGGGGCACCCTGACCAACTTCTCCACCATCCGCAAGTCCATCGCCCGGCTCAAGAAGCTGGACGAAATGAAGGAGACGGGCGAGTACGACCGGCTGCCGAAGAAGGAAGTCATCGTGCTCGAGCGCGAGCGCGAGAAGCTCCAGCACACCTTGATCGGCATCAGGAACCTCGACCGGCTGCCCTCCGCCGTCTTCATCATCGACCCCAAGAAGGAGACGATCGCGGTGGAGGAGGCGCGGCGGCTGGCCATCCCCATCGTCGCCATCGTGGACACGAACTGCGACCCCACCGGGATCGACTACCCGATCCCGGGTAACGACGACGCCATCCGGTCGGTGCGGCTCATCACCTCCCGCATCGCGGACGCGGTGCTCGAGGGCGCCGGCACGCTCGCCAAGGAGGCCGCGACGGCCGACGAGATCCCGGCGTCGCCGGACTTGCCCCTGGTGACCGAGGCCGAGATGGCCGCGGCCGCCGAAGCCCCCGCCCAGGCCTGAGGAGCGCCCGCCCAATGGCATCGTCAGCCGAGCTCGTGAAGGAGCTCCGGGACCGCACCGGGGCGGGAGTCATGGATTGCAAGGCGGCGCTCGAGGCCTCCAAGGGAGACCTCCAGGGCGCCGTCGAGCACCTGCGAAAAAAAGGCCTGGCCGACGCGGCCAAGAAGCAGCACCGCGAGGCCAAGGACGGCCTCGTGCACGCCTACATCCACCCGGGCAGCAAGATCGGCGTGCTGGTCGAAGTCAATTGCGAGACCGATTTCGTGGCCCGCACCGAGGACTTCCAGCAGCTGGTCAAGGACCTGGCCATGCAGGTGGCGGCGGCCAGTCCCCTCTACGTCTCGCGGGACCACGTGCCGGGGCCCGTGGTGGAGAAGGAGCGCGAGATCTACCGGCAACAGATGGCCGACCAGAAGAAGCCGCCTCAGGTCATCGACAAGATCGTCGAGGGCAAGCTGGAGAAGTTCTTCGCGGAGATGTGCCTGCTCGAGCAGCCCTTCATCAAGGACGCCACCGGCAAGACCAGAATCAAGGACATGGTCGACGGCGCGACGGCCAAGATGGGCGAGCGAGTGGTGGTCAAGCGCTTCGTGCGCTTCCAGGTCGGCCTGGACTAGCTCCCATGCCCGACGCCCAGCGCCACGCCGCGTACCGACGCGTCCTGCTCAAGATCTCGGGCGAAGCGCTGGCGGGCGGGCAGGGCTACGGCATCGACCCGGACACCATCGCCGGCATCGCGGAAGAGATCCGCGAGGTCATCGGCATGGGGGTGCAGCTGGCGATCGTCATCGGAGGCGGCAATATCTTCCGCGGTATCGCGGCGAGCGCCGGCGGCATGGACCGCGCCACCGGCGACTACATGGGCATGCTCGCCACCGTCATCAACGCGTTGGCGCTCCAGGACGCCATCGAGAAGGCCGGCGTGGCGACCCGGGTGCTGTCCGCCATCGAAATGCGCGCGGTCTCCGAGCCATACATCCGCCGGCGCGCCATCCGCCACCTCGACAAAGGGCGCGTGGTGGTCTTCGCGGCGGGCACCGGCAATCCGTTCTTCACCACCGACACCGCGGGCGCCCTGCGCGCCGTCGAGATCGGCGCCGAGGTGCTGCTCAAGGCCTCGAAGGTCGACGGCATCTACACGGCGGACCCGGTCAAGGAGCCCACTGCGACCAAGCTCGCGCGGGTCGGGTACATCGAGGCGCTGAACCGCGGGCTCGACGTCATGGACCACACGGCGATCTCGCTCTGCATGGACAACAAGCTGCCCATCGTGGTCTTCGACCTGGCGCGGCGGGGCAACATCCGGCGGATCGTCGCCGGCGAGTCGGTGGGCTCGGTCGTCACCAACGACGTCACACCGCCGAAGGGGTAGACCGATGGAAAACGTCGTCAAGGACCTCGAGGTGCGGATGCAGGCGGCCGTCGACCTGCTGGCGCGCGAGTTCGCCGGGGTGCGCACCGGGCGCGCCAGCACGGCCCTCCTCGACAACCTTCGGGTGGAAGCCTATGGCACCCTGACGCCGCTCAACCAGCTCGCCTCGCTGTCGGTGCCGGACCCCAAGACGCTCGTGATCCAGCCGTGGGATGCCTCCCAGATAGGGAATATCGAGAGGGCCATCCACAAGTCGGACCTCGGCATCACGCCGTCGTCCGACGGCAAGGTGCTGCGATTGACGATGCCCACGCTCACCGAGGAGCGTCGCAAGCAGCTGGCGAAGACGGTGGGCAAGTACGCGGAGGACGCCCGCGTGGCGATCCGCAACGTTCGCCGCGAGGCCAACGAGAAGCTCAAGACCATGGCCAAGGACAAGCATGTCTCGCAGGACGAGGAGCGCCGCGGCCACGACTCGATCCAGAAGACGACGGACAGGTTCACCGCCAAGGTGGATGAGCTTGCCAAGAAGAAGGAGCAGGAAATTCTGGCGATGTAGGCTGATCCGGCCCCGTTTTCCCTTGCCGTTCTCTCTCCGTGTGCTGTGTATCGTGGCGATTTGCGTAGAAATTGCCCTCTCCGTCACGTAAAATGACGCGAGATGGCTCTCAAGGCCGGGGCCGATGCGGGGGCGGCGGAGCTGACGACACTGGGAGAGCGTGAGCTGCGTGACCGGATCCTCACGCGCCCGCTGCCTCGCCACGTCGCTATCATCATGGACGGCAACGGCCGCTGGGCGACCTCGCGCGGGATGCCCCGCGTGGCCGGTCACGGCGAAGGCGTCAAGGCCGTCCGCAACACCGTCCGGGCGGCGGGCGAGGTCGGCATCGAATACCTGACGCTCTATGCCTTCTCCTCGGAGAACTGGAATCGCCCGCGGCACGAGGTGTCGACGCTCATGAGTCTGCTCGAGCGGTCCATCGACCGCGAGCTGCCCGAGCTCATGGCGCGCAAGGTCCGCTTCCGCGTCATCGGCCGGCCCAATGGTGTCCCGCCCGAAGTCCAGCGGCGCATCGACCACGTGGTGGACGCGACGGCCGCCAACACCGGCTTGACGCTCCTGATGGCGTTCAACTACGGGGCGCGTGACGAGATCGTGGACGCCTGCCGGCGCCTCGCCCGCGACGTGCGGGACGGCCAACTCGAGCCCGAGGAGATCGACGAGGTGCGGATCGGCCGGGCGCTCTACACCGACGGCGTGCCCGACCCGGACCTCCTGATCCGCACCAGTGGCGAGATGCGCCTGTCGAACTTCCTGCTCTGGCAGATCGCCTATACCGAGCTCTGGGTCACGGCCACGCGCTGGCCCGACTTCGAGCCGCGCGACCTCTACCTCGCGGTGGCGAACTTCCAGCAGCGTGACCGGCGCTTCGGGCGCGTGTGATGTCCGAAGCGCGCGGGGTGCCGCTGCCGGCTCGCCCTGTGCCGTCCCCTACGGACGCGCCGAGGCCATCACGCATGACCGAGCTGGGCAAGCGCGTCCTCAGCACGATCGTTCTTCTGCCGGTCTTCGTCTGGATCGTGGTTGGCGGACCCCCCTGGCTTTTCGCGCTGATGATCGTAGGCGCGGCCATGCTCGCGAACTGGGAATTCACGCGCATGTTCCAAAAGGCGGGAGTGCCGGTCCTCCGCGAGGCCGGCCTGCTCTGGGGCGGGCTCGTCACGCTCGCCTTCGTGCGCCCCGACCGGGCGGGCGCGGCCTTCGCGGTGGTGCTCGTGGGTCTCCTCGCCGCCAGCCTCGACGGGGGTGTGGGCGGCCCCGCCCGCTGGCAGCGCGTCGCGGTCACGCTTCTCGGCGTCTGCTACGTCAACTGGCTCCTCGGCCACGCCATCTCGCTCCGCGCGCTGCCCGACGGCGTCCACTGGATCCTGCTGCTGGTCTGGGTGACCTGGATCGGGGAGACGGCGGCGTACGCGGTGGGCTCGCTCGTCGGCCGTCACAAGCTGGCTCCCGGCATCAGCCCGGGCAAGACCGTCGAGGGCGCCGTCGCGCAGCTCGCGGCCTCGCTGGTCGCGGCGCTGACCGCGGGCGGCTGGCTCTTCCCGGGCCTTCGCGTGTGGGACGCCGTCGCCGTCGGCGTCCTGCTGGGCGTGCTGGGACAGGTGGGCGACCTCGTCGAGTCGGCGCTCAAGCGGAGTGTGGGCACCAAGGACACCGGGAATGTCATACCGGGGCACGGCGGCATCCTTGACCGGATCGACGGGTTGCTCTTCAACGCGCCGGTGCTGTTTTACTATGTGACCTACGGAAGGGCATGGAGCGCATGAAACGGCTGACGGTGCTGGGGGCGACGGGGTCGGTGGGCCGGCGCGCGCTGGAGCTCATCGAGCACTACCCGGGCCAGTTCCGCGTCGAGGGGCTGGCGGCGCGAGGTACGAACCCCGAGCTGGTGGCGGAGCTCTGCCGCACTCACCGCCCACGCGCGGTCGCGCTGGCCGACGAGGACGCGGTCGACGTCCTGGCCCGGATCCTCGGGCATCCGCGTCCGGAGATCCTGGGCGGCGCCCGCGGGCTCGTCGCCCTCGCCCGCGACGTCGAGGCCGACGTTGTTCTCTCGGCCATCGTGGGCGGGGCCGGACTCCTGCCCACCATGGCCGCCATCGAGACCGGCAAGGCCGTGGCCATCGCCAACAAGGAGCCGTTCGTCATGGCGGGCAGCCTGATGACGGCCGCCGCGAGGCGGCACAAGGCGCCGCTCCTGCCGGTGGACTCCGAGCACAGCGCCATCTTCCAGTGCCTCGAGGGGCAGCAGCGCGGCCAGGTCCACCGGATCCTCCTCACGGCCTCCGGCGGGCCGTTCCGTCGCATGTCGAGGGCCGACATGGCCTCGGTCACCGTCGAGGATGCGCTCAACCATCCGACGTGGAAGATGGGCGCCAAGATCACGGTGGATTCGGCCACGCTCATGAACAAGGGGCTCGAGGTCATCGAGGCCCGCTGGCTCTTCGGGGTGCCCGCGGAACAGGTGCAGGTGGTGGTGCACCCGCAGTCCATCATCCACTCCATGGTCGAGTACGTGGACGGATCGGTCATTGCGCAGCTGGGCGTGGCCGACATGGGCATCCCGATCCTCTACGCGCTCAACTATCCCGACCGCCTGCCGTGGCCGGGAGAGCGGCTCGACTTGACGCGGGTCGGCTCGCTCACGTTCGAGGAGCCGGATGTCGAGCGCTTCCCGTGCCTGGCTCTGGCACGCCAGGCGCTCGCCGCCGCGGGGTGCGCCCCGGCGATCCTGAACGCGGCGAACGAGATCGCGGTGGGAGCCTTCCTCGCCGGACGCATTGGTTATACTCGGATTGCCGAGCTCATCGCGCTCGCGCTCGAGCGCGTGCCGGCGCGCGCGCTCGAGAGCATCGAAACCTGTATGGACGTGGACGCCGAGGCCCGCCGCTTCGTCCAGGGCCGGCTGCCCGGCGGCACCGCCGCCACGGCGGCGGCCGCGCCCGGGAGGAACACGTGGTAACCAACATCGTGTCGTTCGTCGTTGTCATCTGCGCCCTCATCCTGATCCACGAGTGGGGACACTTCGTCGTCGCACGGCTCTCGGGCGTCGGCGTCGAGCGCTTCTCCATCGGCTTCGGCCCCGTGCTGTGGCGGTTCAAGGGGAAGGAGACCGAGTACTGCCTCTCGGCGATCCCGATGGGCGGGTACGTCAAGATGGTGGGCGACGACGAGAACCCGCTCGAGGGCGGCCGGACCGACTCGGTGGATCCCAAGCGGGCCTTCAATCTCAAGCCCGTCTGGGTCCGCTTCCTCATCGTCTTCGCCGGGCCGGGGATGAACTTCGTGCTCGCATTCCTGATCCTGGCGAGCCTGCCCATGCTGTTCGGCCGGGGCGTGCTTCCGGCCGTGGTGACCGACGTGGTCGAGCGCGGGCCGGCCGCTCTCGCGGGGATGCGTCCCGGCGATCGCATCACCGCGGTTGACGGACACCCCGTCGAGTACTGGTCCCAGATCGCCAAGCGGGCGCAGGAGGGCCGCGGCGCGCCCATGACCCTGACCGTGAAGCGTGGCGCGGAAACGCTGCAGGTCGAGCTGACGCCGAAGCGCGCCACGCGCTATGACGCGCTCGGCGACACGGAGGAGACCTGGGATCTCGGCGTGGGCGATGCCCGTGCCGTTCCCCCTCGAGTCGGCGAGGTCGTGCCAGGGATGCCGGCCGAGAAGGCGGGCCTCAAGCCGGGAGACCTCGTGGTCGGCGTCATGGATCAGCCGGTGACGTCATGGCAGGAGATGGCCGCCATCATCAACAAGAGGGCCGGCCAACCCACCGCGCTCACCATACGGCGGGGCGAGGAGAAGCTGACCATCACCGTCACGCCGGATACCGTGGATGGGGCGGGGCGCATCGGGATCGGTCCGGTGCCGTCGTTGCCGGAAAATCTCGTCTACGTGCGCACGTGGAACCCCGTCTCGGCGGTCATGGACGGCTGGACGCAGACGATTCAGCTCACCTCCCTCACCGTCAAGGCGTTCTGGCGGCTCGTCACGGGGCGCATCTCTCCGGCCTCCCTGGGCGGGCCGATTCAGATCGCGGTGGCCGCCGGACAGAGCGCGAAGGTGGGCATGTCGCAGCTCCTGTTCTTCACGGCGCTGGTCAGCGTGAATCTGGCCGTGCTCAATCTCCTGCCCGTGCCCATGCTCGACGGCGGGCACCTGCTCTTCTTCGCGTGCGAGGCCGTGCTCGGCCGGCCCATCTCCGTCCGCAAGCGGGAGATCGCCCAGCAGGTGGGCTTCGTCCTGCTGATGATGCTCATGGTGTTCGCGCTCTACAACGACGTCTCCCGGTTGGGCTGGCTCCACTTTCTCCGCTAGAGGTGCCCATGGGCCAATACCGCTGCCACGTGTTCGTCTGCACCTCCGGAGAGACCTGCCCCGAGCAGGGCGACGTCGAGAAGTACGTCAAGACGCTCCGGACCGGCGCCGCGGCCGCGGGCAAGCACGCCGAGGTGCGCATCAACAAGGCCGGCTGCTTCTCGCAGTGCGGTCACGGCCCCATGATGGTCGTGTATCCGGACAACGTCTGGTACGCGGGTGTCCAGGAGTCCGACCTCCAGGAGATCCTCGAGTCCCATATCCTCGGCGGCGTGCCCGTGAAGCGCCTCGTCTATGATCCCGGCGTCCCGGGGGCGAACAAGGTCGAAGGCGCCAAGTAAATGCGCTGGACCCGCTCGCTGATTCCGACGCTGCGGGAGGATCCTGCCGACGCCGAGGCCGTCAGCCACAAGCTCATGGTCAGGGCCGGCCTCGTCCGCCAGCTCGCGGCCGGCATCTACGTCTATCTCCCCCTCGGCCAGCGCGTGATGGACAGGGTCAACGCCGTCATACGCGAGGAGATGAACCGGCTCGGCGGGCAGGAGATCACGATGCCGGTGCTCCAACCGGCGGAGATCTGGCAGCAGTCGGGGCGGTGGGACAAGATCGGCGGCGAGATGTTCCGGCTCAAGGACCGTAACCAGCGCGACATGTGCCTGGGCATGACCCACGAGGAGGTCATTGCGTGGCTCGCCGCCCGCGAGATCCGCTCCTACCGTGACCTGCCCCAGATCTGGTACCAGATCCAGACCAAGGAGCGCGACGAGGCGCGGCCGCGCTCGGGCGTGCTGCGCACGCGGGAGTTCCTGATGAAGGACTCCTATACCCTCGACCCCGACGCGGCGGCCCTCGACGTCTCCTACAACGCCCACAAGCGCGCCTACTGCCAGATCTTCGATCGCTGCGGCATCCGCTACATCGTGGTCGACTCGGACCCCGGGATGATGGGCGGGTCGGGTTCTCACGAGTTCATGGCGCCGTCGGCCGCCGGCGAGGACGAGATCGCGACCTGCGCGGCGTGCGGGTACGCGTCCAACGTCGAGCTCGCGCGCGGCGTGCCGGCGGCGGCGTTGCCTCCCGCCTCGCAGTCCGAAACCGGGCCGCGCGAGGTCGCGACACCGAACGCGCGGACGATCGCCGAGGTGGCGGCCCAGCTGAAGGTCGACCCCGCCTGGACGATCAAGTCGCTCGTCTTCCTGGTCGGAGACACGCCCGTGCTGGCTCTCGTTCGAGGCGATCACAACCTCCACGAGCGCAAGCTGGCCCGGGCGCTGGGAGCCGAAGCGCGCACGGCCCACCCGGAGGAGGTCGTCAAGCACCTGGGGGCGTCCGTGGGCTCGGTGGGGCCGGTCGGCTCGAAGGGAATCACCCGTATCATCGCGGATGAGTCGCTCAAGGGAGGCGTCTACGTCGTCGGCGCCAACCGCGACGGCTTCCACCTGGTCGGCGTGACGCCGGGGAAGGATTTCACGTGCGAGTGGGCCGACCTCCAGGTAGCGCTACCGGGTGAAGGCTGTCCCAAGTGCGGCAAGCCGCTCGCCGTCGAGAGGGTCATCGAGGTCGGCAACATCTTCAAGCTCGGCACGAGGTACGCGGAGACGCTGGGCGCCACGTATCTCGACGAGCAGGGGCAGCAGAAGCCCATCGTCATGGGCTCCTACGGCATCGGCCCGGCGCGCATCGCCGCCGCCGCCGTGGAGCAGCATCACGATGCCGACGGCATCATCTGGCCCTGGTCGATCGCGCCCTTTCAGGTGCACCTCGTGCCCATCGCGGTCAAGGACGCCGCTCAGATGGCGGCGGCCGAGGCGATCGAGCGGGCGCTCACCGGCGCCGGATTCGACGTCCTCATGGACGACCGCGACGAGCGCGCCGGGGTCAAGTTCAAGGACGCGGATCTCGTCGGCGTCCCCATCCGGATCACCATCGGCAACGCGCTCGCCAAGGAGGGGGTGGTCGAGATCCGCGAGCGGGCGACGCGGGCCGAGCGGAAAGTCCCCCGGGACGCGGTCCTTGACGCCGTCCGCGAGATCGCCAAGGGCCTCGGCATGGCTTGAGACGCTCGCCGGACCCGGTCGAGGCTCCGTGGGCCTTGCGGGTGATGGCTACATGTGCTAAAGTTTTGACCAAAGTGGGCGCCGCCCACTTTTTTGTTCTCTATGGGGCAGGGGGGATGGAGATGGACCCTCGAGCGGGTGACGGGGAGGCATTTGTGGCCAAGGTCGAGGCCGTCGTCTCCCCGGTGCTGGAGGCACACGCGCTCAAGCTGGTCGATCTGCAGTGGCGCCGTGAGGGGCGGCGCTGGGTCTTGCGGTTCTTCGTCGACAAGCCCGGCGGGGCGGGGATCGTCGACTGCCAGCGCCTGAGCCACGAGGCGGGCGACGTGCTCGATGTCTCGGGGCTGATTCCGGAGAGCTACGACCTGGAAGTCTCCTCTCCCGGTCTCGACCGAGAGCTCCGGACGGACCGCGAGTTCGCGTGGGCGGTGGGCAAGGACGTGCGGTGCTGGGTGCGGGAGCCCGTGGACGGGCGGCTCGAGTTCGCGGGGCGCCTGGAAGGGGCGGGGCCGGAACGCCTGGCCATTGCGGCGGCGGACGGTGGGACCGCCGAGGTCCCGCGGGCGCTGTTGACGAAGGCGCGTCTCGATCCTCCCTTCCGGCGGAAGTGAATGGGCAGGCGGAAGTGAACGGGCAGGCGGGCGTGAACGGGCAGTGACACGATGAACAAAGAACTGATCTACGTCATCGGGCAGATGGCCACGGAGAAGGGGATCGACAAAGAGATCCTCTTCGAGGCGCTGGAGTCTGCCCTCCTGTCGGCGTCGAAGAAAACCATGGGGGTGGCCGACAATACCCGGATGGAGCTTGACCGCCATACGGGGGTGCTCAAGGTCTTCGCGCGCAAGAAGGTGGTCGAGAGCGTGGCGGATCCGAAGCTCGAGATCGCGCTCGAGGAGGCCCGCAAGCTCAACGCCGAGGCCGAGCTCGAGGACGAGATCGAGATCGGGCTGCCCACCCAGGAGTTTGGCCGTATCGCCGCGCAGACGGCCAAGCAGGTCATCCTGCAGCGCGTGCGGGACGCCGAGCGCGACGCCGTCTACTCGGATTTCATCGACAAGCAGGGCAAGATCATCCGCGGCACGGTGCACCGGATCGAGAAGCGCAACGTGATCGTGGATCTCGGCAAGGCCGAGGCGGTCATCACGGAGCGGGAGCAGATCCCCGGTGAGCGCTACAACCCCAACGATCGCGTCCGCGCCTTCGTCCAGGAGGTCAAGAAGACCGCCAAGGGGCCCCAAATCCTCTTGTCGCGCGCGGACGCGGGGTTCCTCGTCCGTCTCTTCGAGGCCGAGATCCCGGAGATCGCGGAAGGGATCGTGCAGGTCAAGGCCGCCGCGCGCGAGCCGGGCGAGCGCGCCAAGGTGGCCGTCATGTCCACCAAGCGCGATGTCGATCCCATCGGCGCCTGCGTGGGGCTTCGCGGCACGCGGATCCAGGTCATCAGCCGGGAACTGCGGAGCGAGAAGATCGACATCGTCGAGTGGGCGCCCGATCCTGCGACATTCGTGGCGCGCGCG
>JBKPBU010000373.1:0-1625 GCA_046727015.1 Candidatus Methylomirabilota bacterium
CGCCGGCATCCCTGGCGCCGAGCAGGACACCGCCACCGTCCGCCACGATGCGAACGCCGCGCGAGCGCCGCCCATATCCCCGGCTGATGACGGCGGGCCGCGCTCCCATCTCGGCCAGCGCGAGCGCGACGACCTCGGTCAAGGGGGTTTTCCCGGTCCCTCCCACCGTGACGTTGCCGACAGAGATGACGGGAATGGGCAGGGTGCGCGTGGACAAGAGACCGACCCGGTAGGAAGCGGAGCGTGCCGCGAGGGCCGCGCGGTAGGCAGCCGACGCCACCCTGAGCCCGGCACGCACCAGTGGACCGGCCCGGCCATCCCAGGCCTCGCGCAGCCACAGCTCTGGCGTGCGCGCGGGCTCAGTCACGTGCGGGCTCCATCAAGTAGCGCTCCACGAGCTCGAGGGTATGCTTGACGGCTCCCTGGCGTCCCACGACGGCCTGGAAGGCGGCCTCTCCCATTCGCCGCCGGAGACCGGCGTCGCCCAACAGGAGGTCGACGTGGCGCTCGAGGTGGGCCAACTCCCCCACCAGCGTCGCGCCGCCGGCGGCCAGGAGAGCGTCGGCGCTCTCGCGGAAGTTGCTCGTGTGGGGCCCGAACAACACCGCCTTCCGCAGGAGCGCGGGCTCCAGCATGTTGTGGCCGCCCGTCGGCACGAGGCTGCCTCCGACGAAGACCACGGTCGCGACCCGGTAGATCTGCGCGAGCTCTCCGACGGTGTCGAGAATGATCACCGCGCTCGGGTCCCGGGCGCCCGGCAGATCGCTCCTGCGCACTGCCTTGAGCCCACGTTCGCTCACGAGGCGCTCCACCTCCGGCACGCGCTCGGGGTGTCGGGGGGCGAGGAGCAGGACGAGCTGCGGGAAGCGCGCGCGAAGCCGCGCGAAGGCGTCCAGAACGGCGGCATCCTCGCCTCGGTGCGTGCTGCCCGCGATCCAGACGAGATCATCCTCACCGAGCCCGAGGAGCCGCTGCCACAGGGCCTCGGCACCGGCTTCTGGGGGAGCGAGGTCCGTCTTGAGATTGCCCGTGACCACGACCCGCTCCGGCGGGGCGCCGAGCGCGATGATGCGGCGCGCGTCCTCCTCCGACTGCATGGCGAAGACGGCGACGTCGCGCAGCATTCGGGAGGTCAGGAAGCGCACGCGGCGATAACGCCGGAAGGAGCGGTCCGAGATGCGCCCGTTGGCGACCATGGACGGGATGCCGCGCGCGGCCAGCGCCCGAAGAAAGTTGGGCCACAGCTCAGTCTCCATGCCGATGAAGAAGCGGGGCCGGACGGCATCGAGCGCGCGGCGGACGGGGCCGGGCAGGTCCACGGGGAAATACCGGTGGCTGACTCTGCCGTCGAGCCGGTCGGCGATGATGCGCGCCCCCGTCGGCGTGACCGTGGTCATGACGATGCCGAGCTCGGGCCAGCGGCGGGCGAGCGCTTCGACCAGCGGAACCGACGTCACGGCCTCCCCCACGGAGACGGCGTGGATCCAGCACCTCGGCTCGGCCGGCAAATCGGCGCCGTACCGTCCCAGGCGCTGCCCGATCGCCTTGTCGTAGCCCGAGCGCCTGAGCTTTCGGATGGCGAACACGGGCAGGTAGGCGAGCAGCCCCAGCCGGAGCGCGACGGA
>JBKPBU010000374.1:0-3105 GCA_046727015.1 Candidatus Methylomirabilota bacterium
TTCACGCGCCCCTCGATCACCGAACCCACCCCGTCGAGCAGCAGCACGGCCGCCGCGACGAGCACGACGAGCGCCGCGTACTCGGCCGTCATCATGAGACCGTACGCATAGTTGATCACGTAGCCGAGCCCCGCCCGGGCGCCCAGGAGCTCGCCGACCAGGACGCCCACCACGGACAACGCCAGGCCCGAGCGCAGTCCGCCGACCATGGTCGAGGCCATGGCGGGCAGCATGACCTTGCGGAACAGCGTCCACCGCCCGGCGCCCATGGACACCGCCACCACGACGAGGGTGTCCGGCACCTGGCGAATGCCCGCGAGCACCGAGAGCGTCACCGGAAAGAATCCAAGCAGGACGCCAAAGGCGATCTTGGAGGCGGGGCCCAAGCCGAGGAAGAGCATGAGCGACGGGTACCAGACGACGCTCGGCACGGCATAGAGCGCGGCCAGCAGCGGCTCGTAGATCCGGCCGAGCGTCTTCCGCAGCCCCAAAAGGAAACCAACCCACAGGCCGCCCGCGACGGCCAGCGCATAGGCGGCCGCGATCTCGCCCAGCGTGAGCCACACGTGGCCCGAGAGAGGAGGAAGGTCGCGGGTCGCGAGCACGCGGCCGAGCGCCGAGGGCAGGCGCGAGGGCCCGACGTAGAGGATGGGGTTGAGCATGCGCGCCGCGCCTTCCCACAGCAGGAGCGCCGCCAGCAACACCGCCGCGCGCCAGCACCACACCCTCACGATTGGCCCTCCATCGCGCGCAGCGACTCCTCGCGCACCTGCGCCCAGAGCTTGGCGTGCAGATCCACGGCCGCGGTCTCGTCGAGGGCGCGGGGGTAGGGCAGGGGCACCTCGATGACGTCCTTGATCCGTCCCGGGCGGGCCGTCATGACCGCGATGCGGTCTGACAGCGCGATTGCCTCGTGGAGGCTGTGCGTCACGAACACGATGGTTCGCTCGGTGCGCCGGCGCACCCCGACCAGCCACTCGCCCATGAGGAGCCGCGTCTGCTCGTCGAGCGCGCCGAAGGGCTCGTCCATCAGGAGGATGGGCGTGTCGAGCGCCAGCGCCCGCGCGATGGCGACCCGTTGGCGCATGCCTCCCGAGAGCTCGCGCGGATACTTGGCCTCGAAGCCCTTGAGCCCCATGGGCTCGAGCAGTCCGAGCGCGATCTCGCGCCGGCGCGCGGTGGGCACGCCCAAGAGCTCGAGGCCGAAGCCGACATTGTCGAGCGCCGTCCGCCACGGGAAGAGCCCGGCGTCCTGGAAGACGAGCGCGACCTTCTTCGGGTTCGGGCCCATCACCGGCTCGCCGTCGATCAGGATGCGCCCCGAATCGGGGCGCACGAGTCCGCCGATCATGCCGAGCACGGTGGACTTGCCGCACCCGCTCGGGCCCAGAAGCGAGACGAACTCGCGCGGGCGCACGGTGAGGCTCACTCCCTCGACGGCAGGAACGGGCCCGCTCGGCGTCTCGTAGCGCTTGCTCACGCCCTCGACGGAGATAGGCGGGGGACTGGTCATTCGGGCTTCGCGTGGGTCGTCATGATGGCGCGGGGTGGCCCGAGGCTATGCCGCGCGCTTCCGAAGGTCAAGTCGCGGAAGAGGTCGTCTTCAGGGGGGAATGCTGTAGCCTCTGTACTGTTCGCCTATGCGCGGGGAAATCGCGTTTGCCGCCATGAGATCGGCCTCCGCGCCCGAGAAATCAGCCTTCCTTCGCTTGGCGAGACCGCGCCCGTACAGCGCGTGGGCCTTCTGCGGATTCAACCTGAGCGCCGCGTCGTAGTCGGCGATAGCCTGATCGGCCTGGCCGAGCTTCAAGTAGACGAATCCGCGGCTATCCAGGGTATTCGTGTCTTCAGGCCGGAGACGGAGCGCTTCGTTGCAGTCGGCCAGCGCCGTTTCGAGGTAGCCGGCGAGAGCCCGAGCAAAGCACCGGGCGTTCCAGGCGGAGGGGTCTTCGGGCCGAAGCGCCACGGCCCGGTCGAAGTCTTGAATCGCCCGGTCCAGATCGCCCTTCCTCGTGTGGGCCAGCCCCCGGTTGTCGTAGGCGAGCACGTCCCGGGGATTGAGCCGGATGGCGCGATCGTAGTCCTCGATCGCCCGATCCAGCTCGCCCTTGTTGCTGAAGGCATTGCCTCGATTGCTGTAGGCCATGGCGAGGTTCGGCGCCAACCGGATCGCCTGGTCGTAATCCTGGATGGCCCGGTCCAGCTCACCCAGGCTCGTATACGTATTGCCTCGATTGTTGAAGGCCAGCGCGTAGCTCGGGGCGAGCCGAATTGCCTCGTCGAAATCCTTGATCGCCCGCCGCGCGTTCCCGAGGCTCCGGTAGGCATTGCCCCGGTTGTTGAACGCGAACGCATACCCCGGATCCAGCTGGATGGCCCGGTCGTAGTCCTGGACCGCCCGCTCGGGCTCGCCTCTGCTGCTATACGCGTTACCCCGATTGTTGAAGGCGAGGGCCAGCTTGGGATCGAGGCGGATGGCCTGGTCGTAATCCTGGATCGCGCGGTTCAGCTCGCTCTTCCGGGCGAAGACGAGACCACGATTGTTGAAGGCGGCGGCGTCCAAGGGGGCCAGCCGGATGGCCTGGTTGTAATCCTGGATGGCGCGGTCCAGGTCCCCCTTGCTGCTGTAGGCGCTGCCCCGGTTGTTGAAGGCCAGCACGTAGCGGGGCTCGTACCGGATGGCCTGGTCGAAGTCTCGAATAGCCCGGTCCAGCTCACCAAGATTCCGGTAGGCATTCCCCCGGTTGTTGAGGGCGAACGCGTACTTTGGCTCGAGGCGGATCGCCTGGTCATAGTCCTGAATGGCCCGTTCCGGCTGGCCCTTCAGGGCGTAGGCGTTTCCGCGGTTGTTGAAGGCCGAGGCCAGCTTGGGATCGAGTCTGATAGCCTGGTCGAAATTCTGGATGGCCCGGTTCGGTTGAGCTTTCTGGGTATAGGCCGTTCCGCGGTCGTTGTAGGCGCCGGCGAACTTCGAGTCGAGCTCTATCGCTCGGTCGTAGTCCTGGATGGCCCGGTCAGTGTGGCCCTCGATACGGTAGGCGGTTGCCCGGTGGTAGTGGGCGAGGGCCAGCTTGGCCTTGGTTTCCCGGTTCGACTGGATCACTG
>JBKPBU010000375.1:0-1429 GCA_046727015.1 Candidatus Methylomirabilota bacterium
AACGGCGCCTTCGGCCTGAGCCGCGTGACCATCGACCACCTGGTGGCGAACTACTATCACACCGACGAGGCGAAGGAGATGGGGCGCGCATTCAACGACAAGAAGGACCCCAACGCGGAGCAGTTCTACCGCTAGGGGCACCGCCGATCTCACGCGTACAAGGAGGACTCATGCTCAAGCCAGGAGACAAGGCGCCCGATTTCACCGGCCGCGATCACACGGGGAAGACGGTCAAGCTCTCGGACTTCAAGGGCAAGCCGGTCGTGCTCTGGTTCTTCCCCAAGGCCGACACCCCAGGCTGAACGGCGGAGGGTTGCGGGTTCCGCGACCTCCGAGCCGAGTACGAGCAGAAGAACGCGGTGGTCCTCGGCGTGTCCTTCGACACCCCGGCCGAGAACAAGAAGTTCGCCGAGAAGTATTCTTTCACCTTCCCGCTGATCTGCGACACCGACCGGACGATCGGTACCGCCTACGGCGCCAACGTCGACCCGCAAAAGGGCGCGCAACGCGTCGGGGTGGTGATCGACCGGGACGGCAAGATCAAGGAGTGGCACGCGCGCGTGGACGCTCGTGCCTGGCCGGCCGCGGTGGTCGGGACGCTGTAGGCGGATCCGCGCGCGCGATCAGAGCGCGATGTCGCCGAGGAAGATGCGCTTGACCTCGGCGGACTGGAGCAGCTCCGCCGACGGCCCGGTCAGGATGGTGCGGCCCGACTCGAGGATGTAGCCCCGGTCCGCGAGCCGGAGCGCCAGCTCCACGTTCTGCTCGATGAAGAGGATGCTGATCCCCTGCTCGTCCCGGATGCGCCGTATGAGGGCGCCCATCTGCTGGACGATGACGGGGGCGAGGCCGAGAAACGGCTCGTCGATCATGAGCAGGCGGGGGCGGGCCATGAGCCCGCGCGCGATGGCGACCATCTGCTGCTCGCCGCCGGAGAGCGTGTGCGCGAGCTGCGTGCGCCGGTCGGCGACGACGGGGAACAGGCGCTCGACGCTCGCCAGGGTATCGGCGCGGTGCGGGCGGGCGCCGGGGTTGTGGGCGCCGAGCAGCACGTTGTCGAGCACGGTCAGGAAGGGGAACAGGCGCCGGCGCTCCAGCACGTGGGCGAGGCCTTCGCCCGCCGTGCGATGCGCGGGCAGGCCGTCGATGCGCTTGCCGTGGAAGGTGATGCGCCCGGCGCGGGGCGCGATCAGCCCCGAGACCGTGTTCATCAGCGTCGACTTGCCCGCGCCGTTCGGCCCGAGGACGGCCACGATCTCGCCGTCCCCCACCTGCATCGCCGCCTGCCACAGCACCTGGAAGTCGCCGTAGGCGACGTCGAGGCCTTCGACATCCAGCATTGGAGTCGTCATTCCACGTACGCCTGGCCGAGGTAGGCCTCCACGACCCGCCGGTCCCGCGTCACGACGTCCGGAGCGCCGTCGGCGAT
>JBKPBU010000376.1:0-1195 GCA_046727015.1 Candidatus Methylomirabilota bacterium
AGCCACACGGTGAGCGCGATGAGCGTGAACAGGTCCAGGTGGCGCGCGAGGAGCCGGAACGTCTCCTCGAGAATGTCCCGGCGCACTACTTGACCTGGGAGCCGGGGGGCACGTCCTTGTCGAGCGTGAGGAGGGCGAGAGTGCCCTCGTGCTCTGCGGCCAGCACCATGCCATTGGACTCGACGCCCATCAAGGTCGCGGGCTGGAGGTTGGCGACCATCACGACCTTGCGGCCCACGAGGGAGCCGGGCTCGTACTGCTCCGCGATGCCGGCGACGACGGTGCGCGTCTCGTCGCCGACCTTGACCGTGAGCTTGAGGAGCTTTTTCGATTTCGGCAGGCGCTCGGCGGCCAGCACCTCGGCCACGCGCAGCTCGACCTTGGCGAAGTCGGCCATGGGGATCTTGGCCGCGCCCGTCGACGACCCCTCACCCGGTTCTCTTCCCTGAGGGGAGAGGGAGGATTTGTCGGGCTCGATTCGCGGGAAGAGTCCGGAAACCTTGTGCACGGCGGTCCCCGGGGCGAGCCGGCCCCAGGCGAGGTCGGAGAGCCGCGCGGGAGCGCCGCCGACGGCCGCGCGGATCTTCCCGGCCGCCCCGGGCAGAAAGGGCTCGATGAGGATGCCGATAGCGCGCAGGGATTCGGCGAGCGCATAGAGCACGGTGTCGAGTCTGCCGCGCTTCGACGGGTCCTTGGCGAGCGCCCATGGCGCCGTCGCGTCCACGTAGCGGTTGACCACGCCGAGGAACTCCCAGATGGCCGAGAGCGCCCGCTGGAATGCGAATTCCTCCATGGCCTCGTCGACGTCGAGCGCGGCCTTGGCCAACGCGGCGCGTACGACTGCATCCTCGTCCGTCTCGGGACCCGGCGACGCCACGCGCCCGCCGCCGAAATTGACGATCATGGTCGTGGCGCGGCTGGCGAGGTTGCCGAGGTCGTTGGCAAGGTCGGCGTTGAGCCTGCCGACGAGCGCCTCCTCGCTGAAGCTGGCGTCGAGGCCGAAGTTCATCTCGCGCAGGAGGAAGTAGCGGAAGGCGTCGTGGCCGTACTTGTCCGTGAGCTCGAACGCCTCGACGACGTTGCCGACCGACTTCGACATCTTCCCGCCCCCGATCGTCCAGTAGCCGTGGACGTCGAGGCGCTTGTAGAGCGGGATCCCGGCCGCCTTGAGCATGGTCGGCCAGTAGACGCCGTG
>JBKPBU010000377.1:0-1698 GCA_046727015.1 Candidatus Methylomirabilota bacterium
AGTCTCGTGGGCTCGGAGATGTGTATAAGAGACAGACCTCCTTGTCCACGAATTGGCGCACCGACGCGACGATCGGGTGCAAGTTAGGCGCCCTCACCCCGGCCCTCTCCCTCACTGAGGGAGAGGGAGCTATTTGGAGGGAGGAGGGAGGTGCCCCAATTACCCTCGCCCCCGGAGGGGGAGAGGGCAGGGTGAGGGGGAGCGTGGAACGCCCTCATGACTGATTCCCGTCAGGCCGTGCCCGCGAGCTTTGAGGCCGCCAGCAGGAGGGTGTTGGCGCCCTTCTCGATGTCGTCCATGGGCGTGAACTCCTCCTCGCAGTGGCTGCGCCCGTCGCGGGAGGGTACGAAGATCATCCCGGTGGGGCAGATGGCCGCCATGTACTGGGCGTCGTGGCCCGCGCCCGAGAGGATCCGCCGATAGCCGTACCCCAGCCCCTTGGCCGCCTGCTCGATCGTGTCCACGACCTCGACGTCGAAGTGGGTGCGCGGCACGCGCCAGTAGTGCTCGAGGTCGTAGGTCACGCCCTCCGCGCGCGCGGCGTCCTTGACCAGGCGGTCGAGCAGCCCCAGGGCTCGCGTGACGTTGTGCTCGTCGGGGCCACGCAGATCGATCGACATGGTCACGCGTCCCGGGATAGCGTTCGGGATGTTCGGCGTCACGTCGAGGCGGCCGACGGTCGAGACCAGGTCGCCGCCGACCTTGCGCGGGATCTCGCGCACGCCACGAACGACCTCGGCGGCGGCGACCAGCGCATCGTGACGGATGCGCATGGGCGTCGGGCCTGCGTGGTCCTGGACGCCGGTGAGCGTGAGTCGCGACCAGGAGATCGCGACGATGCCCTCGACCACGCCCACCGAGAGGTGCTGCTCCTCGAGGATGGGGCCCTGCTCGATGTGAAGCTCGAGATAGGCGCGAACCGGGCGGGGGATGCAGGGCTCGGAGCCGAGATAGCCGATGCGCTCGAGCTCGTCGCCCAGCCGGGCGCCGTGCCTGTCGCGTGCGTTGTAGGCATCCTCGAGCGGGATTTTCCCTGCAAGGACTCCCGAGCCGATCATGGCGGGCTGAAAGCGCGTGCCTTCCTCGTTGGTGAAGATGGCCATGGCGACCGGGTGCCGGGTCTTCACCTTCTCGTCGTTGAGGGTGCGGATCGTCTCGAGCGCGCAGAGGACGCCGAGCTGGCCGTCGTATTTTCCACCCGTCGGCACGGAGTCGGCGTGCGAGCCCATCATGACGGGAGGCAGGCTGTCCGAGCCGGCGCGCCTGGCGAAGATGTTGCCCATCTGGTCCACGGTGACGGTAAGTCCGGCCTCGCGCATCCAGCCTACGAGAAGATCGCGCCCTCGGCGGTCGTCGTCGGTCAGCGCCTCGCGGGTGAGCCCGCCCTTGGGCGTCGCGCCGATTTTGCCCAGCGCATCCATGCTCTCTTCGAGCCGCTTCCGATTGATGCGCATGGCCCCTCCGGGGTCAGCGTTCGAGGCACGTCGTGTCGAGCCGGGCGCCGGCCTTGAGTCCCTGAGGGCTACCGCCGGCGCGAGACAGCCATTGTCCAGCACGAGGGCCCGATCGGCAAGGCCTCGCGCCTGGTTGCGACGCCCGATGGTAGACTGAAGCCCTCATGAGCGACTCCCACCTGCACCACCAGCTGTCGCCCCAGAGCATCCGGTTCTGCCCCCTCTGCGGCGGCGGGCTCGAGCG
>JBKPBU010000378.1:0-1046 GCA_046727015.1 Candidatus Methylomirabilota bacterium
GATCAGCTCCTCCACCGTCTCGCCCTTCATTCTGAGCGCGGTCAGGAACGCGGCGATCTGGGCGTTGGTCGCCGCCCCCGACATGATCGCCTCCATGGCCGCCGCGGCCTCGATCCGCGAGAGATCCTTGCGGTCCACGAGAGCGCGCACCGCCTCGGCGATGACGGGGCTGGTCACGGCCGGCTGTCTCCGGCCTTCCCCCGCGGGCGAATCGCTGCGGCCGCCTCGAGCACGTCGCCGATGTTGATCGGCTTTGCGAGCACCGAATGCACGCCGCTGGCCTGGAGCTCGTCCGGGGACACCTCGACCGCGAAACCGCTGACCAGGATCACCGGCAGCCCCGGCACCGCGTCGCGCACGGCGCGGGCGAGCTCCCAGCCGGTCATGCCGGGCATGCTCAGATCGGTGAAGACAAGGTCGAGCGGCTCGTTCCTGACGCGCGAGAGCCCCTCGGCGGCGCTCCGCGCGACGGCCACGTCGTGCCCGGCCGAGCGAAGGACGTCGGCCAGCATGTCGCCCACGGCCTCTTCGTCGTCGACCACGAGGCAGCGCAGCGTCACCGGGGGCAGCATCGTCCCCACGTCGGGAACCGGCTGCTTGGGCGCTCCGCCCACCGGGAAGAGCATGCTGAAGACCGTCCCCTGCCCCTCCTGACTGTCGACGGTGATGGTCGCGCCGTGGCGCGAGAGAATGCCGTAGGTCATGGACAGCCCCAGCCCCGTTCCCTTGGGACCCTTGGTCGTGAAGAACGGGTCGAAGATCTTGCCCCGCACCGCCTCGGGGATCCCCACGCCCGTGTCGGCGACGCGGAGCTCGATGAAGTCGCCCCGAAGCGCCGTCGAAAGGGTGAGCGAGCCGCCGCGCGGCATGGCATCTACCGCGTTGAGAATCAGGTTGGTCATCACCTCGCGCAGCTCGGCCGGGTCACTGAGGGTCGTCGGCAGATCGGGCGCAAGGTCGCTCACCGTCTCGATGAGGATCCCGCGCCGCGGCGGCTCGAGCCGCCAGGCGGCCTCGGTCAGCTCGAGCGCTTCGCGGATGACCTG
>JBKPBU010000379.1:0-1253 GCA_046727015.1 Candidatus Methylomirabilota bacterium
TCGGTGCCGCAGAGCCGGGCGAACGCCGCCTCGAGCTCGCGCACCTTCTCACCCTGGGTGATCCAGCCGCTGGCGGCCACGACCCTGACGGCTTCCGCCTCGGGGGAGCCGATATCCGGCTTGGCGACGGGAATCCGCCAGGCCATCAGCCCTCCAGGGCCTCGGCCAACGCCAGGGCGACCCGCTCGACCTCCGCCTGGCCGAGACCAGTGCCGGAGGGCAGGTTCAGGCCGTGGGACGCCAGCTGCTCCGCGACGGGCAGCCGCTGGCCCGTCGCGTAGGGCGGCAGCGTGTGGATCGGGTGGAAGAATGGCCGGGAGTCCACGCCGCGATCCGCGAGCCGGCTCCTGACGACGTCGAGGGTGGGAGTGGCCTCGCCGAGAACCACCGAATACATCCAGTAGACGTTGCGCGCCCACGCCGCCTCCGGATGAAGGCGGAGTCGGCCGGCCCGGGCGAGGGGCGCCAGACGGTCGGCGTACCAGCGCGCGATCTGCCGCTTCTTCTCGATGAAGCCCAGCATCTTCTTCGTCTGGGCCACGCCCACCGCGGCCTGGAGATTCGTCATCCGGTAGTTGAAGCCGATCACCTCGTGCCAGTAGCTGCGCTTGGGATCCATGCCGTGGTCCCGGAAGAGCCGGAGCCGCTCCGCGAGGGCCGCGTTGTCCGTCACGCACATGCCTCCCTCGCCGGTCGTGATGATCTTGTTGCCGTAGAAGGAGAAGCAGCCGATCGCTCCGAGAGAGCCGACGCGGCGGCCCCGGCACTCGGCGCCGTGCGCCTCCGCGGCGTCCTCCAGCACGGGGATCCCGCGCGGATCCGCGATCGCCATGATCGCGTCCATGTCGCACGGATGGCCGTACAGGTGCACCGGGATGATGGCGCGCGTCTTCGGCGTGATCCGCGCCTCGAGCTTGGCCGCGTCGAGCTGCCAGGTCTCGGGATCCGAGTCCGCGAACACGGGCGTGGCTCCGCAGTAGTGGACGACGTTCGCGGTGGCGACGAAGGTCAGGCTCGGAATGATCACCTCGTCGCCCGGCCCGACCCCCGCGGCCACGAGCGCCAGATGGAGCGACATCGTTCCGTTCGCGACGGCCACGCCGTGCGCGACCCCGCAGAAGGCGGCGAAGTCGCGCTCGAACTGCCCGATGAAGGCGCCGAGCGAGCTGATCCAGCCCGAGCGCATCGCCTCCATCACGTTGGCGATCTCTTCCTCGCCGATCACGGGCGCGGCGATGGGAATGCGGGGCAGC
>JBKPBU010000380.1:0-2451 GCA_046727015.1 Candidatus Methylomirabilota bacterium
CGCGCCGCGCGCCCCTCGACCACCAGCTCGGCGTAGCCGAGACAGAACCCGATGCCGAGGCGCTGAGCCTCCTCGAAGAGCGGGCGCGTTTCCGGCCCCGGCATCTCGCGCTCGAAAAAAGCGTCAACCTCCGCCTGATCCTCCATCCACCATCGCGGGAAGAAGGTCGTCAGCGCCAGCTCGGGGAAGACCACGAGGTCGCAGCCGTGGGCCTTGGCCCGGTGCAGGAGATCGAGCAGGCGCTTGACCACCTGCGGGCGCCCGTCCGCGCGCTGGATCGGGCCGAGCTGCGCCGCGCCGACCGTGATCAACCTAGAAATCGTTTCTCTCCTTTACTCCCTCTCCCCCGAGACGGGGGAGAGGGCAATGTGATCCGCCATCCTCAGGACTTGAGGGCCACGAGGTTGAAGATCTTGACCGGGCGGCTGATCCCCTTGAGCGACACGTCTCCGACGGGCTCGGCCTCGATCAAAGCGTCCACCGTGGTCAGCACGCGCTGGGTGAGCAGCACCTGGCCGGGCTTGGCCTCGGCGCAGAGGCGGGCGGCGAGATTCGTGACGGTGCCGATCGCCCCGTAGTCGACGCGGCCCTCGAAGCCGATGGCGCCCAACGTGGCGTAGCCGTGCGCGATGCCGATGCCGAAGTCCAGGTCGAAGCCGGTCTTCTTCCAGCCGACGGCCAGCTCGGCCACGCGATCGCGCATGGCGGCCGCCATCCGCACCGCGCGCTCCGCCGGGTCCGGCACCTGCACCGGGTCGTTGAAGAAGATCATCATCCCGTCGCCGGTGAATCGCTCGAGCGTGCCCTCCCAGGCCAGGATGAGCTTGCCCATCTCGGCGTGGTACTCGCGCAGCACCCCCATGACCTCCTCGGGCTCGGCCGTCTCGGCGAAAGCCGTAAAGCCGCGCAGGTCGAGGAAGACCACGGTGATGTCGCGCCGGTGACTCTTGAGTGGGTCCTCGGCGCCGCCCGAGACGATGGCCTCGGCCAGCTGCGGAGAGAAGAAGCGCTTGAGCTTGCCCAGTCGCTCGAGCTGGGCGACCTGCTCCGCCACGCGGGTCTCGAGGGTGCGGTTCAGCTCGGCCAGCTCGTCCCAGAGCTGCTTGACCCGGAGCAGCGAGCGCACCCGGGCCATGAGCTCCGGCTGGTTGATGGGCTTGGTCAGGAAGTCATCGGCACCCGCCTCGATGCCCTTGACCCGCTCCTGGGCCGGATCGAGCGCGGTGACCATGACGACGGGCAGCAGCGCCGTCGCCGGATCGGCGCGGAGCGCTTTGCAGACCTCGTAGCCGGACATTTCCGGCATGACCACGTCGAGGAGCACGAGGTCCGGGCCGTCGGTGGCGACCTTGTCGAGGGCTTCCTTGCCCGAGGCGGCCGTGCTCACCACGTAGCCCCGCGCCCCGAGGACGTCGGCCAGGAGCTTGACGTTGGCGGCCGTGTCGTCCACCACCAGGATCCGCGCGGGGTCGTTCATGGCTTGGCGAGCAGCTCCTGGACGGCCTCGAGGAAGCCCTTCACGTTGATCGGCTTGCTCTGGTAGCCGTCGAAGCCCGCGGCGAGGATCGTCTGTCTGTCCTGGGTCATGGCCGACGCCGTCACCGCCATCACGCGGATTCCGCGCGTGGCGGGGTCCTGGCGCAAGAGCTTGAGCGCGGTGATGCCGTCCATGCCGGGCAGCTGGATGTCCATCAGCACCAGCGCCGGCTGCCGGCTCCGGGCGAGCTCCACGCCCTCTTCGCCCGTCTCGGTCTCGATCGTCTCGTAGCCCTTGAACTGGAGCACGTCACGCACCAGCCTCCGGTTCTTCTCGTTGTCTTCGACGATCAGGATCAGCTCACCGGCCATGGGCACGCACCGGGATGGTGAAGGTGAAGGTCGAGCCCTTGCCGAGCTCGCTCTGGAGCGACAGCTTCCCGCCGTGGAGCTCGACCAGCCGACGGGCGAGCGCCAGCCCCAGTCCCGTGCCCTCGCGCTTCCGCGCGTAGTCCGTCCCCACCTGGCGGAACTCCTCGAATACCGTCTCCTGATCCTCGGCCGCGATGCCGATACCCGTGTCGGCCACCGATACGGCCACCGCCTCCCCGTTCATGACCGCGCTCATGATGATCTTGCCTCCCTCGGGCGTGAACTTGACGGCGTTGGACAGAAGGTTGAGCAGCACCTGCTTGACCTTGCGCTCGTCCGCCAGGATCTCGCCGATCCGCGGATCCACGTGCACCTCGAGCCCGATGCTGTTGCGCGCCGCGCGCTCCTTGATGAGCGTCAGCGCGTTGTCGAGAGCGGCCGGCAGATCGAAGGGTTGCGCCTCGAGCTCCATCCGGCCCGCTTCGATCTTCGACAGATCCAGGATGTCGTTGATCAGCGAGAGCAGGTGCTTGCCCGAGGAGAGAATATCTTGAAGGTACTCCTCCTGCTTCGGGTTGATCTCGCCGAACATCTTCTCGATCA
>JBKPBU010000381.1:0-8402 GCA_046727015.1 Candidatus Methylomirabilota bacterium
GTGGACGGGGTCGTCTCGCTGTGCATCCCGCTGGCGGTGGGGCTGACGGTAGGCCGGCTGGTGGATCAATCGCGCGGCCGCGGCGCGCAGCTCCGGGCTCTTCTCGAAATCCAGCGGAGCCTGGCGAGCGAGACCGACCTCGGGGGCAGGATGACCGAGGTCGCTGCGCTCGCACGACGAGCCCTCGGCGTCGATAGGGTGAGGCTCCTTCTCGACGCCGGGGACGGTGCCCGGCTGACCGCATACGACGCGTCCGGGCTCCGAAACGGCCCGGCATCCGTCCCCGCGATGCCGTGCCGGAGGACCATCCTGCCACTCGATGCGGGGCGAGGGCAGGTGGGCACGCTCGTCTTCGAGCAGGACGGGGATCTCGGAGCGGCCGCCCAGAGCGCCGCGCAGGCGCTGGCGCTCCACGTGGCGCTGGCGGTCGAGAACGCCCGGTTGACGGAGCGTCAGCGGCGCTTCACCCAGGAGCTCGAGGACAAGGTCGCCCGGGCCACGCGACGGCTCCGCGAGCTCGACGAGGCCAAGAGCGAGTTCCTCTCGGTGGTCTCGCACGAGCTGCGCACGCCGCTCACGGCGATCCAGGGATTCAGCGAGCTGTTGCTCGTGCGCGACGTGCCACCCGAGCAAGCGCGCCGCTACCTCGGTCACGTCCACACCGAATCGCAGCGCCTCGGGCGCATCGTCACCGATCTCCTCGACCTCACCCGCATCGAGTCCGGCCGCGGCCTCTCGCTGCGCCGGGAGCCACTCGACTTGCGCGAGCTCGTCGACGCCAACCTGGAGGTCTTCGGCTGCCAGCACCCGCTCCATCGCTTCGACTCCAGCGTGGCTCCAGCGCTGCCGTCGCTCTGCGCCGATCGCGACTCGGTGGACCGCATGCTCAAGAACCTCCTCTCCAATGCCGTCAAGTATTCACCGCGCGGCGGCCGCGTCCTGGTGGAGGCTCGGCCGGCGCTGGATCACGCGGGGATGGTCGAGCTCGCCGTCGAGGACGACGGCGTCGGCATACCGGCCGAGGCCCTGCCGAGCATCTTCGACCCCTACGTGCGACTCGCCCATCCTGAGACCGCGACGGCCCCGGGACTTGGCCTCGGCTTGAGCCTCGTCCGGGCCCTGGCTCACGCGCATGGAGGGCTCGTCGAGGTCGAGAGTCTGCCGGGGAAAGGCTCGCGGTTCCGCATACTCCTGCCCGCCTGAAAAGCGGGGATTTGGCCGATTTTTCGCCAAGTTCGCTTGACACTTTCCGCGGCCTGCGTGTAGTCTCAAGCCGACGTATGCCGAGGCGTGATGAGATCGCGGGCAGGATGGCGGAGGCCGTCGTGAAGCGGCTGGTTGCCCGAAAGCTTGCAGAGATCAGGGACGAGCCGCGGGCCCGGGAAGTCGTCCGCCAGATCCTGTCCGAGAACTTCCTGGCCGAAGAGAAGATCGAGACCGAGGTCAAGGCCCTGCTCCTCGAGAATGCCAAGCTGATCAAGGACTCGGCCTCGGACTACAAGCGTCTCTTCACACTGGCCAAGACGAAGCTCGCCCGCGAGCGGGGGTTCATTCTCTGATGCGGATGAGCCGCGAGCGCCTCTTCGGCCTGGCGGAGCGCATCGTCGGCGACCTCGCGGCGACCGAAGGCGTGGTCATCAAGCAGATCGCCGACGACAAGGTGCGCACCCACCTTCGGACCGAAGTCTTCCGCGTGCTCGAAGACGAGGGTCGCCTCGAGGAGACGGTGGACCAGGAGGTGCGAAAGACGCTCGCCAGCTACTCGCGCCCGGCGCCCGAAGGCAGCGCGGAGTGGGAAGTGCTCTACAACAAGACGCGCGACGAGGTCTTCAAGCGGAGGCTCAGGCTGTGAAGCGCCTCGTGGTCGGTATCAGTGGCGCCTCGGGCGCCGTCTACGGCATCCGCTTCCTCGAGCTCTTGCGCGCGCTGCCCGATGTCGAGACGCACCTGGTCGTGTCGGACCCCGCCAAGCGCACCATCGTGGAGGAGACCGACTGGGCGGTGAAGGACGTCGAGGCCATGGCCACGCGCCGCTACGACAACAAGGACATCGGCGCGAGCATCGCCTCGGGCTCGTTCAAGACGGACGGCATGGTCATCGTGCCCTGCAGCGTCAAGGCGGCGGCTTCCGTCGCCCATTGTCTCGCCGACAATCTGCTGACGCGTGCGGCCGACGTCACGCTCAAGGAGGGCCGCCCGCTGATCCTCGTGGTACGCGAGACGCCGCTTCACCTGGGGCATCTGCGAGTGCTCACGGCGCTCGCCGAGATGGGGGCGGTCATCCTGCCGCCCATGCCGGCCTTCTACCACCGGCCCAAGCAGATCGAGGATCTGGTGGACCATACGTTGGCGCGCATCCTCGACCGGCTCGGCCTGCCGCAGGACCTGATGCCGGAGTGGCAGGGCACCAACCGGCGTGCCAGCCCGCCGCAGCGCGGGTGAGTGCCATCGCCGCCGACGGAGCCCGCGTGCCGGCCGCCGGGCTCGATCTCTCCATCGTCGTCCCCGTCTACAACGAGGAAGAGAACCTGCCGCTCCTCTGGCCGGAGATCCGCGAGGTCCTGGACCCGACGGGGTGGAGCTACGAGGTGATCTTCGTGGACGACGGCAGCCGCGATCGGAGCGCGGAGGTCGTGCGCGCCTTCCACGACGCGGATCCCCGCGCGCGACTCGTGAGGCTCAAAGCCAATGCGGGAGAGACCGCGGCGACGGACGCCGGCTTCAAGGCGGTGCGCGGCCGATGGGTCGTGGTCATGGACGCCGACCTCCAGAACGACCCGCACGACATGCCGGCCATGCTGGCTCACCTCGACAAGTGGGACGCCGTGACCGGCTGGCGGGTCAATCGCGGCGACGGCGACTCGTGGATACGCCGCGCGTCGTCGAGAATCGCCAACGGGGTGCGCAACGCCCTCACGGAGGAGACGGTCCAGGACAGCGGCTGCACGTTCCGCGCGTTCAGACGCGAGTGCCTGCGCGACCTCGTCCTCTACAAGGGCTTCCACCGGTTCGTCCCGACGCTCCTCAAGATGCGGGGGTATCGCGTGCTGGAGGTGCCGGTCAACCACCGGGCGCGCCGCTTCGGCCAGTCCAAGTACGGCATCGGCAACCGCGCGTGGAGCGCGTTCAAGGATCTCCTCGCGGTGCGCTGGATGAAGGACCGCCTGCTGCGCTACGAGATTGCCGAGAACCTTGGCGGCGAGGACGCGCGCGCCGGAAGCCCGGGCGGTGAGGGCCCAGCCCGTGATGGAAGACCGCGCCCGTGAAGGTACTGCTGATCGGCCTGGGGCGCTGGGGCGAGAAGCACCTGCGCGTGCTGGGCGAGCTGGGGTGCGAGGTGTGGGTCGCCGACCTCTCGGCCGAGCGCCGGGCCTTCGCCGTCAAGGCGGGCGTGCCCGCGGCGCGTGCCGTCGCCGATTTCCGCGCGGCGCTGCCTCACGTGGACGCCATCGATCTCGTCACGCCCGCCGACAACCATCTGGCGCTCGCGAGCGAGTGCCTGCAGGCCGGCAAGGACTGCTTCGTCGAGAAGCCGCTGACCCTGACCGTCGCCGAGGGGCGCGCGCTGGCTCAAGTTGTCCGCGCCACCCGGCGCGTGCTTCAGGTCGGCCACATCTTCCGCTTCCACCCGGTCACCACCTTCATGCGCGAGCGCATCCGGAGCGGTTCGGTAGGGCCCGTGCGTTACTGCACCGGGCGCTTCGCCGGCTTCAAGCGTCCGCGCACGGACGTGGGCGTAACGCAGACCGACGGCATCCACTACTTCGACCTCTTCGCCCATCTGCTCGACCGCGAGCCGACGGCGGTGACGGCCACGCTCCGTGACTTCCTCGGCCGCGGGTTGGACGATCTCGGGTTCTGCGCCGTGGAGTATGGCGAGGTGCCCGCATTCGTCGAGGCCGGCTACTTTGCCCCTGGCACCTACCGTGACTGCGTGATCGCGGGCGAACAGGAGACGCTGGCGGGCGATTTTGGCACCGCCGAGGTCAAGATCCTCGCCAACCGCCACGTCAAGCAAGGCAATGCTTGGAATGCGCCCGAGGGCGCGGCCGAGACGCACAAGGCCACGGGGCCCGAGCCCTTGAGCCACGAGCTCAGGCTTTTCCTCGACGCCTGCGCCAACAGGACGCCGCCGGCCGTGGACGTGGAGGCGGGGCTGCTGGCGCTGAGAGTCGTCGAAGCCGCGCACCAGTCATCGAAGCTGGGGCGGCGGGTCCTGCTCTCCGAGATGGCTTAGCCCGCAGCCGTCAACCCGCCCCGGCCGCCGGGCATACGCTAGATCTTTCCGGTCGCCTTGAGGGTGCGATACGCGTCCTTGCGCTCGAGCCACTTCCTCGTGGCCTCGGGGTCGAGGAACGGCTGCTCGCTGCTGAAGACCTTGTCCTTCCAGGAGTGGTCGGCGCTCCACTCGTACGGCGTGACGACGGTCGTGCCCGGAGTCGTCGCACTGACGAGCAGGTCGAGTCCGAGGGACAGTACCTCACGCTGCATGTCGATGTCGTACGGTTTGCCGGTGGGGTTGCCCAGCGGGAAGTCGCTGAAGACGAAGCGCGGGACACCACAATGCTCGACGATGTCGCGCGCGCAGCCGAAGAGGACGGTCGGGATGCCGTGCTCTTCGAGGTACCGGGCGGCCAGACTCACGGTCTGGTGGCAGACGGGTCAGACCGCGGTGAGGACCGCCACGTCCACGCGGTCCTCCCGCATCTGCTTCAGGATTTCCGGCGCGTCGACGCTCAGCGTCTTGCGCTGGCTGTACTCGGAATAGATCATCTGGAAGCGAGGCGCCACGGCGCCGATTCTTCCCTCGGTGACGAAGCGGTGAAGATGGGTCAAGGGGAGATAGCTGTCCACGTCGTCGAGCGTGGTGGCATAGCGATCGTAGGCTGACTTGCGGCTGTAGAGCTCGTCCACAGGGATGTCGGTGGGCAGTGAGTACACGAGCCGCCTGGGATCGTCGGGCATGATCTCCGAGCCTCGGCGCGCCATGTCACTGGTCGTCACCACGCCCACACGGCACTCGGAGGGCGGCCGGCCCACCCCGGGAAACGGGGTGAAGGGAATCTCGTCGAAGTGCGCCCACTCGTAGGGTTTGCCATAGCCCTCGGCCTCATAGTAGGCGCGTGTCTTGTCGATGTACCGGACGTGATTCGCCGTGTCGCGGCTCATTGCCGCCTCCATGGTGGAAGCCGGGCCCATTCGCGCGCTCGGCTCGCCAGTATCTTCTGGGCGCGGGTCTCTTCGCACCGCCATGCTACCCCCCTTCCCGGCGGCTTTTCCAGCAATAGCGCGTCTGGTGTTTCACGAAACGCCTGCTCCGGTGTCCCAGGGGGTGGCGAATCCACCCTCACCCTCGACGATGGAGGCACCATGGGAGCCAAGCAGGAGCTACTGCAGCAGGCCGAGCAGGAGTATGACGGGCTCAAGGCGGCCATCAAAGGCCTCGACGAGGCCCAGATGAGCCAGGTCTGGCTTGGGACCTGGGGCGTGCGCGAGATCCTGGCGCACGCCACGGGCTGGCATCGGGAGATGATCCCGGCGCTGGAGCGGATGGGACGCGGGGAGGCTCCGTACCCGGACGGTGCCTACGACGATTTCGACAGCTGGAACGCGCGGTTCGTGGAGGCCCGCAAGGGCCAGTCCGGGGCCGACATCCTGCGGGAGCTGGAGGCCTCGCATCGCGAGGTGCTGAGCGCCGCCGGGGCTCTGCCCGAGGAGCAGTTCGCCGAGGGCAAGCCCGCCTCCGGACTCGTGGACAACATCACGGCGGGCCACTATCGGGAGCACGCGGAGCAGATCCGCCAGTGGCGAGCCCGTTGACGGTCAAGCGCGCAGCGCGCGCGCCAGCGGCGCCCGCAGGCGATACGGCGTCACGCGTCGCAGCGCGATTTCGTCGCCGCCGACGAACGCGCTGAGCGACCGGAGCGCCTCCGCGAGGCCGGCGATCGCCTCGTCCCGATCCATGCGGTCTTGCCCGGAGGGCGGCGCGCCCGTCGTCGCGAGCCATCGCTCGAGGTGCACGTGTCGCACCTCGAGCCGCCGCTCGGCGCGATGCGACTTGGCGTCTACCCGGCCGATGAGATGCCCGTGATGGAGGATCGGAAGTGTGTAGTAGCCGTGCACGCGCTTGTGGCCGGGGGTGTAGACCTCGATCCGGTAATCGAAGCCGAAGAGACGCGTCACGCGGTCGCGATACCAGAGCAGGGAGTCGAACGGCGAGAGTAGTGTCGTGCCTCGCGACGATTCGGGCACCCGGGCCCCGCGCGACAGCGCGGGCAGGTCGCGCGTGAGCGCCAGCCAGCGGGCATGCGATCCCTCGACCTCGATGTGGGCGACCTCGCCCCGCTCGACCATGGCGTGGAGCGCGGCGGTGCGGGCGCCGCGCTCGAAGCGGGGGAAGGTCATGTAGCCGGCCAGGTCCCGCTCGGTCGCCGCTCCCATGGCGTGCAGCGAGCGCTCAAGATGCCAGCGCTGGAACTCCTGGGTCGATACCGCCTCGCCCTCGAGTACTGCCGGGATCGCGCGCTCGAGCAGATCGAAGCGCTTGTGGAAGTGCTTTCGCGAGTGGATCGTGAGGGCACCCGTCATCCACAGGTAGTGCAGCGCGTGCTGGACCGGCCTCCAGCTCCACCACCCATCGCGGCCGCTCGGCCGGCGCCCCTCGAAATCCGCGCTGCCCATCGGACCGCTGGTCGCCACCGTCGCCTTGACCTGTCCCAGCACCTTTGCGTTCCGACGGACGAGGTCGGACCAGCCGGTGTGGCGGACGCGGTAGTCGAGCATGGCGCGGCGCCACCACGGCAGCAGGCTGGTCGGAACCAGGCAGGCCGCGTGCGCCCAGTATTCGAAGAGAAGCCGGCGCTGGTAAACGAGCCGGTCGAGCCGCGCGCGGTCGTACGGGCCGAAGCGGCTCCACACCGTGAGGTAGTGGGCACGGTCCAGGACGTTGATGGAGTCCATCTGGATCCCGCCCACATCCTCCACGAAGCGGCCGAGGCGGGGCGCGGTCAGCCGGACCGTGCGCGGAGCGGACAGGTGCTGGCGCGCGAGGAACAGCGCTCGGATCGCGCGCAGCGGAAGAGGCCGGCGGGGCATTCTTCGGAGACTACCATCCCTGCGGCGGCAAACGCGGTAGGATACGGGCATGGCCGACGTGCAATACCGCTCGTTCGAGGAGTTTTACCCGTTCTATCTCACCGAGCACCGCCGGAGCGGCACCCGACGGCTGCATTTTACGGGGACGCTGCTGGTCCTGCTCACGCTCGGCTATGCGGTGGGAACGCGGCGGTGGGGTTTGCTCGCGCTGGTGCCGCTGTGTGGGTACGGACTGGCCTGGGTGGGCCATTTCGCCGTGGAGAGGAACCGGCCCGCGACCTTCCAGCACCCGCTGTACAGTCTCGCGGGTGACTTTCGGATGTTCGCCGATATGATCCGGGGCCGCGTCCCGTTCTGAGGAATGTGTGGTGCCGAAGGGGGGATTTGAACCCCCACACCCTTGCGGGCACATGGCCCTGAACCATGCGCGTCTGCCAGTTCCGCCACTTCGGCCCCTGGAGCCTCACTAGGATACTTTGCGAGCCCGTGAAGTCAAGGGGCACGCGGATTTCTGGACACCATGGCCGCTGACAAAGTCATCGCCACCAATCGGAAGGCCTACCACGACTACGAGATCCTCGAGACCCACGAGGCCGGGATCGTGCTGCGCGGCACCGAGGTCAAGTCGCTGCGCGAGTCCCAGGTCAATTTCAGGGACTGCTACGCCGCCGTCGACAACGGCGAGGCCTGGCTGATCGGCTGCTACATCGCGCCGTACCACCACGGCACCGACGCCAACCACGATCCCGAACGCAAGCGCAAGCTCCTCCTGCACAAGAAGGAGATCGGCCGGCTCCTTGGCAAGGTGGCCGAGCGCGGGTTGACCATGATCCCCCTTCGTCTATACTTCAAGGGTGGGCGCGCGAAGTGCGAGCTGGGGCTGGCGCGCGGCAAGAAGCTCCACGACAAGCGCGCGAGCATTCGCGAGCGCGAGGCAAAGCGCGAGATGGCGAAAGAAGCACGGGCGCGACAGCGCGCCTGAAAGGGGGGCGACCGGTTTCGACGGGGATCAATGAAGCGCAGGTGGCATCCCGAGGTGCTTGCTCCTCGTAAAACTGCGAGCACGGTTATAGCTGCCGACAACCAGCTAGCTCTGGCGGCCTAACACCCGCCAGCGTCCTCCGCATCGGGTCACCGGGGTGCGGGTTCGGACGTCATATTCCGGGGACTGGCTCCAAACCCCGCTCTTGGGTGAGGGGCGAGACTTTTAGGAGCTGGCCGCCCTGACAACCAGCCGGTTGGAGGGAGGGGTGGCGAGAGCAAAAGACAACCGGCTATGGATGTAGATGCCTGTCGCGGAGGGTTTC
>JBKPBU010000382.1:0-1818 GCA_046727015.1 Candidatus Methylomirabilota bacterium
CGCGACAGCCTGCACATCGTGGGCTTCTCGCTCTACGCGCGCGAGTTCAACCCGTCGGAGCTGCCCGAGCTCTCCCCCAGCGAGACCAATATCGGCACCAACATGCACGCGGCCTTCATGCTCGCGCGCACGCTCCTGGGCAGGCAGAAGGGCGGCAACAAGCAGATCATCATGATCACCGACGGCGAGCCGACGGCGCACATGGAAGACGGCGAAGCGGAGTTCTCCTACCCGCCGACGAGGCGGACGCTCCAGGAAACGCTCAAGGAAGTCCAGCGCTGCACGCGCGAGGGCATCACCATCAACACCTTCATGCTCGAGCGGAGCGCGATGCTGGCGGCCTTCGTCGAGCAGATGGCGAAGATCAATCACGGCCGGGCCTTCTTCGCCACCCCGGAGCGCCTGGGCGAGTACGTGCTCGTCGACTACGTCAGCAACAAGCGCCGCGTCGCCTCATAGCGGAAGGCCGAGTGTCGGCGATCTCCGTCAGTCACATAAGCCGGCTCTGGGGCACGACCCGCGCGGTGGACGACGTCAGCTTCGAGGCGCCCACCGGCAAGATGCTGGTCCTCCTGGGTCCCTCCGGGTGCGGCAAGTCCACCACGCTGCGGCTCATCGCGGGACTCGAGCAGGCCTCGAGCGGCAGGATCATGATCGGCGGCGAGGACGTGACGGATCGCCCGCCAGCCCAGCGCAAGCTGTCCATGGTCTTCCAGTCCTACGCGCTCTTCCCCCATCTCTCGGTGGCGGAGAACATCGTGTTCGGCCTGCGCGTGCGGCGGGTGCCGGCGGCGGAGCGGCGCGCGCGGCTCGCCCGCGTGGCCGACCTGCTGGGTCTCGGCGCGCTCCTCGAGCGCAAGCCATCTCAGCTCTCGGGCGGGCAGCAGCAGCGCGTGGCCCTCGGCCGCGCCATCATCGCCGAGACGGCCGTGTGCCTGATGGACGAGCCGCTGTCCAACCTGGACGCCCAGCTGCGCCTCGAGATGCGGCGCGAGATCCGCGGCCTCCAGCAGAAGCTGGGCATCACCATGGTCTACGTCACGCACGACCAGACGGAGGCGATGAGCATGGCGGACCAGGTCATCCTGCTGCGTGACGGGCGCGTCGAGCAGGACGCCTCGCCGGCTGAGCTCTACGCGCGCCCGGCCCCGGTCTTCGCGGCGCGCTTCATCGGCACGCCTCCCATGAATGTCCTGGCGCTCGCCGACGGGCCGGGCGGAGCCGTCGTCGACGGCACGGACGGGCCCGTCATGGTGCCGGGACGGGGCGCGGGGCTGTGCCTCGGCGTCAGGCCGGAGGAAATCCGCCTGGCTTCAGAGGGCGGGCTCCGTGCCGCGGTCAAGACCGTCGAATATCTCGGCGCCGATTCGATCCTGGCCTGCGCCGTCGGCAGCCAGACGCTCGCGGTGCGGTCGCCGGGGCGCGTGGAGCTGCCAGCCGGCGCGCCGGTGCATCTGGTCTTCAACAAGGACGCGATCCACGTCTTCGACCTACAACGAGGGGGAGAACGCGCATGAGCATGAAGCGCATCGCACGCGTGGCTGCCGCCGTCCTGCTCGCCGTCCTGGCGGAAGGCGCGGCGCCGGCAGCCGCCCAGCAGCCGGTCGACCTGTCCTTTTACTATCCGGTGGCCGTCGGCGGACCCGTGACCAAGATCATCGACAGCTTCGCCGCGGACTTTCAGAAAGAGAACCCCGGCATCAGGGTCAAGCCGATCTACGCGGGCACCTACCAGGAAACCATCGTCAAGGTCCTGACGGCGCTCAAGAGCGGCGAGCCGCCGCAGATGTCGGTGCTGCTCTCGACCGACATGTTCAC
>JBKPBU010000383.1:0-7731 GCA_046727015.1 Candidatus Methylomirabilota bacterium
GCCGGCCGCCGGCTAGACGATGCCGACGTCACTCAGGAGGACGTAGTAGTCGCGGCGCGCCTCGAAATTTCGCAGGCGGTCGCTGACACCATAGATGGCGACGGTGTAGTAGAGCCAGATCTCCGCGTCCTCGTCCCACACGATGCGCTCGAGCTCCTCGTACTTCGCCTGGCGGACTTTCGGATCGGGCACGCGCCCCTCGGCGATCAGCTGCTCGACGCGGGGGTTGGCGTAGCGGGTGAGCTTCTCGGCCCCGGCCTTGGTGAACCACTGGCCGAAGTACCAGTCGGGGTCGTGGGGCATGTGGGCCCAGCCGGAGAAGAAGAGATCGTACGTGCCCGCCGTCCGCAGCTCGCGCGCCGTGGCGATCTCGAGGTTCTTGATGTTGAGCTTGATGCCGACCTCGCCGAGCATGGACGCCACCGCCTGCGTGATCTCGAGCTGTTTCGGGTAGAAGTCCTTCATGAGCACGATGTCGACCGATACGTTGGAGTAGCCGGCCTGCTTGAGGATCTGCCGGGCCTTCTCGGGATCGTAGGCCTTGGGGGGCAGGCTCGTGTGGCCGATGAGACCGGGCGGGACGGGGCTGTCGACGGGGCGCCCGTAGCCGCGCAGCAGCTCCTTGATGATCACGTTGCGGTCGATGGCGAGCGAGATCGCCTGGCGCAGGCGCTGGTCCTTCACCGGGTCCTTGCCGAGCTGGAAGATCCAGCGCTGGGCCTCGATGGCGGGCACGTCGAGCACCTTGACGCCGCGCGTGCCCTTGAGCGTCTCCACCAGGTCCGGGGTGACCCGGTCGATGACGTGGAGCTCACCAGCCCGCAGGGCGGCCGTCCGCGTCGACAGCTCCGGGATGAAGCGGAAGGTGAGCTTCTCGACCCTGGGAATTCCCGGCTTCCAGTAGGTTGGATTGGCCGTCATCGCTATCTGGTCGCCGTGCGTCCAGGAGGCGAAGCGGAAGGGCCCGGTGCCGATCGGCTTCTGGAAGAACGCGTCCTCGCCCTTCCCGGCGCCCGGGGGAAGCATCCCCAGCATCGTCAGGTGAGAGGGCAGGGAGCCGAAGGGCCGCTTGGTGGTGACGACCACGCCGTAGTCGCCGTCCTTCTCCACGGAGTCGATGTCCTGGTAGACGAAGGATTTGACGAGCTTGGTGTTGTCGTGAACCCGCTTGAGCGTGTAGACCACGCTGTCGGCGGTGAACGGGGTGCCGTCATGGAAGGTCACGCCCTTGCGGAGCGTGAAGCGCCAGGTCGTGGCATTGACGGGGCGCCAGGACTCGGCGAGCGCCGGAACGAACTTGGAGTCGTTCGTGACATCGACGAGCGGATCGAAGAGATGCCGGAGCACGGACGTCGTGGAGATCGAGTAGTGGTTGGCGGGATCGAGCGTCAGCATGCGCTCGGACAATCCGGCGGCGATCTCGCCGCTGCGCTTGGGCTGCGCGCCCGCGAAGCCCGGCGCGCCCGCCAGCGCCAGGGCGGCGCCGCTCGCCGCCAGGAAGTCGCGCCGGCCGATCCGGCTGGGTCGTGGATGCCGCTCGCGCATGATGGTGCTCCTTGACGGTACCGCTCGTCGAGAGGGGAGGCCCGCGTGTGACTCTGTGTATGCCATTCCGAGGCTCGCTGTCAAGCGAGCGCAGGCTTCGTGTCAGCCCAACCGGGTCAGGCGCGGCCGAGCCGGTCGGCGAGCTGCCGCGCCCACTCCATCGGCGCCTCGGTCATGACGAGCTTCTCCGCCCCCGCCTGCCCGAACGGGCGCGTGGCGTCGATGCCGAGCTTTGCCGTGAGCCCGTCCGGGCTCGCGGAGGGATCCAGGATCGCGCCGAGGCTTCCGCTGATCACGACGAGATCGCGATCGGCCTGGACGCGAGTGGCCATGGCCCAGAGGACGTCCGACTCGTCGAAGACGTCGATGTCGTCGTCCACGACGATCACGAGCTTGAGGTAGTGATCCACGCCGAGCACCACCGGGATGGCGTGCTTGGCCTCGCCGGGCCGCGTCTGCTTGATGGACACGTAGGCGGTGAACGACGCCCCGCCGGAGGTGGGCACGTGCACGGCCCGCACGCCGGGGATCACGCGACGCAGGGCGTTGCGGATCTCGGCCTCGCGCAGCACACCCAGCGGGAGGATGTGGTCGGGCGCGCGCCCGGAGGCGATCGAGTGGAACCACGCGCCTTCCCGCACCACGACGGCGCGCGCGACGAAGACGTTGTCCGTGCTTCGCCGGGAGAAATAGCCGGTGAACTCCCCGAAGGGCCCCTCGGGCTCGTGCTCGCCGGGCAGGATCTCGCCCTCGATCACGATCTCGGCCCAGGCGGGGACGTCGAGGTCGATCGTCTCCGCTCGCCGGAGCTGCATGGGCTCGCCGAAGAGCCCGCCGACCACCTCGAACTTCGAGATCTCGGGAGCAGGATAGGACAGCGAGCCCATTCCGACCGCGGGGTGCAAGCCGATGGCGATGGCGCATTCGAGGCTGCGCCCCGCTTTCTCCGCTCGCTGCTGGAACTCGTACATTCGCCGCCTCGAATGCAGGCTCACGCCCATGCGGTTCCTGCCCTTGACCTGGAAGCGGTGGAACCCCGCGGTGGCCACGCCGGTGGCGGGATCGCGCGCGATGAGAAGCCCCGCCGTCAGATACGGCCCGCCGTCGCCGGGAAAGTAGGTCGGGATGGGCAGGGCGCCGAGGTCGGCGGCTTCGCCCCTCCGGACGTCGACGGGGAACGGCGCGCGCCCGAGCACCACGGGCTTGAGCGGCTCCTTCAACCGGGCGGCGTACGTCTCGGGCAGGTCCGACTCGCCGACGCCGAGGGCGGTGGCGAGCCCTCTCCGGCTCGCCATGACGTTCGATACCACGGGGATCGAGTGACCACGGACCTGCTCGAAGATGAGCACCGGGAACCGCCGCCGCCGCTCCAGCTCGAGGGCGAGCGCCTGCATCTGGTAGGCGACGTCCACGGGCTCGGCGATGCGCACCACGTCAGCGGGGTGGGACTGCTCCAGCATCGAGATGAAGCCTCGGAGGCTCTGGTGGTCGGCGCCGTCGGTCTTGGAGTTCATCGCTGGATCGCTCCTCGCGGGGTCGTCGCGCGCCCGTCAGTGGGCGGCAAGCCCCGGGATCGACATGACGAGGTGGAGATACCCGCCGAGCGCGTTGATCTTGCGCATGTCGCGGGCGAGGAAGGCCGCCCGCTCCGGCTCGCTCAGGTCGGCATCCTCGAGGGCGGCCGCGGGATCGGCGATGAAGCGTGCGCGAAACTCCGGTTCCTTCTTGAGGCGGTACAGCAGGCTGTTGACCGCGTAGCGGCTCATCCGAGCCTCCATTCGACGGCGGCCATGTTGATGCGGCGGAGCTCGCCAAAGTAGCGCACGTCCGCGCGCGCGGGCGTCACCGCGCCGAGCAGCACCATCCAGTTGAGAAACTCGTGCTCGCCGGCCTTGTCCAGCTCATCCGCCGTCAGCTCGAGCAGCGGCTCGTGCTCGCCGTTTTCCATCCAGTGAACGAGCTTCCGGTCGAACACGGTGTCGGTTTCGCCCACCCGGGGCAGCGACAGCTCGGGAAAATGTGACAGGCCCCCGGTGGCGATGATCCCGACATTCCACGGGCTCTTGGCCACGACGTTGGCGATGTGCCGGCCGAAGGCGAAGCAGCGGCGGGCGGTGGGCTGCGGCGCCACGAAGCAATTCACCCAGATCGGGACGAGGGGCGGGATCGGGCGCGTCCCGTGCATCGTGTTCACGGGGCTTAGGAAAGCGTGGTCGACGGGGGCTTCCCACGAGAGGGCCAGATCGAAGCCGGCCTGGATCCCCTGCTCCAGGATCGAGTTGGCGAGCTCCTCGTGGAGCGGGTAGCGCTCCGGCATGTGATCCAGCACCTTGTCGAACGCCTCCGCGTGGTCCTGGATCATGCGCTGGACGTGGCGCCCGATCCGGACACAGAGCGCGGGCACGGCGTTGAACGAGAACGCGTTCAGGTGGTCATCGGCGACCACGATGAGGGCGTCGGCTTTCTTCGCCGAGAACCGCTCGCCCATCTTCGCGATCTCCGCCATCACGGCCTCGACGGTCCGGCGGCCCACGGCGCCACACGCGCGCTCGTAGTAGTCGGGGTCGAGCACATGCGACATCGCGCCCGCGAAGACGATCTTGCCCATGGGTGATCTCCAATCTACCAGAATCGCGGCTCAGCGAAAGCAGGCCGGGGGCGGCCGCGCGGGATCAGTACTCCGCGAGGCAGCGGTCGACCATCGCCTTCGCCGCCGGCCAGTCGTAGGAGCGGAACATCCGCGTGTTCACTACCGGCTGGGCCGCCGAGTAGAACATCTCGTACTGGAGCTGGCGGCCTCCGAATTCGGTACCGACGAAATCCCATACGAGCTTGAGGAGCTTCACCCGATCCCGCGCGCCGCCCGTGGCCGAGCGCTGGTAGCGCTCCACGTCGGCTCGAGTCTCACGCCCGCGGAAGCTCGCCTCCGACGACGGCAGCTGCTGGAAGCCACCGCCGGCCAGCTCCCGGATGGCCCGCAACATGTCCACGATCAGCCGGCGCTGGAGGCTCATGCCGGAGTAGATATACCGGGGCCCGGGTCGTGCCACGCCGTTGCTGATCAGCGGGTTGTGCTCGGCGGCCTGCACCAGCGCGTCGAAGGCGGCGCAGAGGGCGGCGATGTCCCCGCCCAGGCTCGCCTGCACCTCCGGCTTCTTCTCGCCGGCGTGCACCTCGACGAGCTTGAGGGCGAGACCGGCCATGAACTCGAGCTTCACGGTGAACCGGACCAGGGACTGGAAGTTGGCGAGCGTATGCGACGGCGTCTCGTGGAACTGCGCGTTCACCAGGTCCACGTTTCGGTGGATGAACACCTGCTCCCACGGGATCACGACGTCGTCGAAGACGACGGTCGCGTCCACCTCGTCGAAACGGGAAGAGAGCGGGTAGTCGAACACGCTGCTCGCGCCCAGCCCGTAGGGGCGCCGCGGATAGACACGGATCCCGGATGCCGCCACCGGCGTCACGAACGAGATCGCGTAGTCCTCGTCTCCCGGCACCAGCGGCGTGATGTAGGAGATGAACATCCAGTCGGCAAGCACGGCGGCGGTGGTGATGCCCTGGCAGCCTCGAACCACGATGCCCGCGTCCGTCTCTCGCACCACGCCGGGAAAAAGGAAGGGCTCCGGCTGCTGGTGCGCCGGCTTGGACCGGTCGATCTGGAGCGGCACGACGCCGTAGGTGACGTACAGGTCCTCGTCGCGCGCCTTCTCGTGGAAGCGCACCACGTGGTCGCCGAACCGCACGCCGCCCCGGTCGAACAGCTCCCGCCACGAGGCGAAGGCCGTCATCACGCACGCCACGTGGTCGGGCGTCCGTCCCATCAGCCCGTAGGACGGCTCCGCCCACAGCCGGTGCGCGCGCCGCCGGGCGGCGAGGTCCTCGGCCGAGCGGGGCAGGAGCCACATGTTGCTGTGCCGCCGGCCGGTGGCCGGATCGACGAAGGTGGTGGCGTCCCGCGCGTCCTCGCTGCCGGCAAGGTCGTAGATCGCGGCGATCCGCCGGATGGGCTCGGCGAATGCCGGGTGCTTGGTCACGTCGTCGACGCGCTCACCATCGAGGTAGACGGCGCGGCCGTCCTTGAGGCCGGCGAGGTACTCGGCTCCGCTTCGCATCGTATGTCCTCTCCGCTGGCCCGGAAACTCGGTGAGCGGAGGTGCATCCCGGGCGCCGGAGACCTCCCGCAGGATGATTGACGTGCAAATCTACTATGAGAACACGCGCCGGCGCAACGTCGGCTGCCCGCCTCGACAAGACGCCCGCCTTGACAAGATGGTGGTCCGGCCCTACCGTCCGCCCATATCTCGCACGTCCACGGCTCACTCGTAGAACCGCGGCACGGAGGCCGTCCATGGTCAAGAAGGACTTTTCGATCTTCGATTGTGACAGCCATGTCGTCGAGCCGCCGGAGATCTGGGAGGAGTACGTGCCCAGCAACGTCCGCGCGTGGGTGAAGACGCAGTTTCACTTCCACACGGATACGGACCTGCTGCACATCAATGGCCGCGTGGTTCCCGCCACACGCGAGCGATCGAATGCCGCCGAGGTGGGCTGGCCGCGCTGGAACAAGAAAGAGGTGGGGGCGCTCGTTCCGGGCACGGAGGCGTGGAAGCAGAAGTTCGGGCGCCTCGCCGGGTGCCGCGAGCCTCAAGCTCGGCTGCGAGACATGGATGCGCTCGGCACCGACCAGGTGATGCTCTTCCCGACCTGGTTCGTCCGTCTGGCCCTCGTCAGGGATCCGGAGGCCGCCGGCGTCCTGTGCCGCGCCTACAACGACTGGGTCTACGACTACTGCGCGGCGGATCGGCGGCGGCTCTTTCCCTGCGCCGTGCTTCCGATCCAGAGCGTGGAGCGGTCGATCGAGGAGCTGCGGCGGGCGGCCAAGCGAGGCTTCAAGGCCGCGGCCGTCCGGCCCTGTTTCTGGAACGGGCGCTACCCGACGCTGCCAGAGTTCGATCCGCTCTGGCGCGAGTTCGAAGACCTCGACGTGGTACTCGCCATGCACACCTTTCCCTCGCGAGAGGCCCTGACCCCGGAGTGGGGGGAGCGCATCGCGCGAACGCGGGGCAGCGGCCACGGGCTGCTCTTCACGGACGAGGCCGTCGTCTATTCCCCCGGCCAGTTCGTGAGCAACATCGTGTTCAGCATGGAGCCCACCATCGACAGCTCGGAGGCCCTCGGCTTCATCTTCGAGGCGATGACCTGGCTCACCAGCGTGCTGATGACCGGGTGGCTCGACAAGTTTCCGCGCCTGCGGGCAGCCGTGCTCGAGTCCAACGCCACCTGGCTGCCGCTGGTGCTGTCGCGAAGCCGGAACTTCCTCGATCTCTACGCCTTCCAGCGCGGCCCGAAGGTGCGCGATCCCTTCGAGGTCTTCTCCGAGCGCTGCTTCATCGCGTTCGAGGGCGACGAGGAGGCGGTCTATCGCATGTGGGATCAATACGAGAACGTGGGGCTGTGGTCCTCGGACTACCCGCATCACGATGCCGAGGACGCCTGGGAGGCCCTCGAGCTCATGGCACGGCACAAGGTGCCGGCGGCCGTCCAGCGCAAGCTGCTCGGGGAGAACGCCAGACGCCTCTACGGCATCGAGCCCGTCATGGCGGTGACCGAGCGCGTCGAGCAGTACGAGCCAGCCAAGCTGCCGTGGTAGCCGGGGCGCTCGGCGGGCCGGCATGAGCGGGTCGGCCCTCGCGCACGTTGTCGTGAGCGGGCTCGCCACGGGCTGCATCTACGCGCTGGTCGCCCTCAGCCTCGTGATCGTCTACAACGCCACGCGCACGCTGAACTTCGCCCAGGGCGAGATGCTCATGGTTTCGGCATTCGTGGCCTGGTCCGCGCAGCGCGCCGCCGGATTTCCCCTGCCTCTCGCCCTCGCCTGCGGGGTTGCTGCGGGTGGGCTGCTAGGGTACCTCGTGGAGCGCACCATCATCCGTCGCGCGCTCGAGGCCACTCACTGGGACGTCCTCATCATCACGCTCGGACTCTCGCTCATGCTGCGGGCGGGGGCGGGCATGGTATGGACCAACGACGAGCTGCCGTTCCCCTCGCTCTTCTCGAATCGTCCCATGAGCTTCGGCCCGATCCGGATCGCGCCCGTGTCGCTCGGGATCATCGGCGCCTCCCTCGTCCTGATGCTTGCCCTCGTGATGCTCTTCCGCGCCACGCGCTTCGGACGCGCCATGC
>JBKPBU010000384.1:0-1961 GCA_046727015.1 Candidatus Methylomirabilota bacterium
CGCCAGTGGTGGGGCAAGACGCCCGGCTTCACGCTCGCCGCCGTCGGCGTCGGCTCGCCCTGGACCGCCCTCATCCACGGCAACCTGGTCCGCCGTACGATCACCACGTTCATGGGCGAGGGCTATCCCTTTCCGACGCCGCAGGCGCTCATCTCCCGCGCCGTGCTCGACGGCCGCCTCGAGGTGCAGAACTGGTCCATGCTCACCTTTCCCCTGCGCCTCCTCGCGGGGGCCATGGGCGTGCCGTTCCTGCCCACGAAGTCGCTGCTCGGCTCGTCGATGGAGGAGGACAACGCGCGCGCGGGAGACTTCGCCGCGGTCGACGATCCCTTCGGCGGCCCCGGGAGGGTGGGGTACGTGCGCGCGCTCGTGCCCGACGTGGCGATCGTCCATGGCTGGGTGGCCGACCGGGCGGGCAACGTCATCATCGGGACGCCGATGAACGAGAACCTCTACGGCGCCATGGCCGCGCGCAGGGGAGCGGTGGTGACGGTGGAGCGGATCGTGCCGACGGAGTTCATCCGGCGCCACGCCCACCTCGTGAAGCTGCCGGGCCAGTACGTCCGCGCGGTGGTCGAGGCGCCGCAGGGCAGCCACCCGGGCGGCATGTACGGCATGGGCGAGGCGGAGCTCGAGGGCTACGCGGAGGACCTGGACTGGATCCTCGAATGCCGCCGGGCCTTCAGGAAGCCCGAGACGGCGGATGCGTGGATCAAGGAGTGGATCCTCGACGTGCCGACCCACGAGGCCTATCTCGCCAAGGTCGGCTACGCGAAGATCATGGAGACCAAAGGGAGGGCCGACAGCGACGCGTGGGTATCCGAGCTGGAATCGCTCTCGTCGAAGCTGCCCGCGCCTGACGCGCCCGCGACGGCGCCGGAGTGGATGGTGGTGGCCGCCGCGCGGATGCTTCAAGACAAGGTGCGCGCGCACGGCTACCAGACGTTCCTGGCGGGGGTCGGCAACTCCAACCTGGCCGCCTGGCTCGCCGGCTACGAGCTCAAGCAGGCGGGCGTGGATGTCGAGATCATGGCCGAGACGGGCATGGTCGGCTACCTGCCGCGCCCCGCCGAGCCCTTCGTGTTCTCCTTCCGCAACTTCCCCTCGTGCAAGATGCTGACGGACATCCTCCACGTCATGGGCATCTTCATGGGCGGTCGCCACAACGCGTGCCTGGGCTCGCTGGCCGCGGGACAGATCGACCGGTACGGCAATATCAACTCGACCATCATTCCCGGCAAGACCTACGTCACCGGCTCGGGCGGCGCCAACGACATCACCTCCTCGGCGCGCGAGGTGGTCGTGTCGCTGCTGCAGTCGCCACCGCGCTTCGTGGACAAGGTGCCGTACATCACGGCGCCCGGCCGGACCGTGCGCACCGTGGTGTCGGATCTCGGCGTCTACGAGAAGGAGCACGAGGACGGCGCGTTGAGACTCACCGGCGTCTTCGGCAACCGGCCCGAGGCGCAGGCGGTCGAAGCCGCGCGCGCGGCCTGCGGCTGGGATCTCGCCGTGGCGCCCCGGCTCCGGCGCTTCGAGTCGCCCACCGCGGACGAGCTGGCGCTGATCCGACTCTTCGATCCCCGCAGGTACTTCTTGGGGGATGCGTAAGCATCCATCCATTTACCCCTCTCCCCTCAGGGGAGAGGGCAGGGTGAGGGGTGAAGGGCCCAAGGTGAAGGACCCAAAAGAGGTGACCACCACATGATCGGCATCCTCTCCGTAGGCGGCCACGTCCCCCGCTACCGGCTCTCCGGCAAGGCGCTGGGCGCCGTGTGGGGAGGCGGCGGCAGCGGCGAGCGCGCCGTGGCCAACTACGACGAGGACAGCCTGACCATGTCGTGCGAGGCGGCGCTCAACGCGCTTCACGGGCGGGACGTCAGGAACATCGGGGCCTGCTTCCTCGCGTCGACCTCGGCGCCGTATGCCGAGAAGTCGAGCGCCGCCATCCTGGCCACGGT
>JBKPBU010000385.1:0-2057 GCA_046727015.1 Candidatus Methylomirabilota bacterium
CTGCTCGCGCGCAAGGCCGAGTGGGCGCCGGGCCGCTACGCGCTCGTCGCCGGCTTCGTAGACAACGGCGAGTCGCTCGAGGGATGCGTGGCACGTGAGGTCAAGGAAGAGGTCGGCGTGGACGTGAAGGACATCCACTACGTCGGCAGCCAGAACTGGCCCTTCCCGAGCCAGATCATGCTGGGCTTCGTGGCGACCTACGCCGGCGGCGAGCTTCGCGTCGACCACTCCGAGCTCGAAGACGCGCGCTGGTTCCCCGGCGACGCCCTGCCCAACCGCCCCTCGCGCCACAGCATCGCCGGCTACATCATGCAGCACTACGCCAACCCCGCTTCGTCATGATACCCAGCCCCCTCACCCTACCCTCTCCCCCGATGGGGGAGAGGGTTTCCTTGCCACCTTCTCGCCCGATGGGGACGAGGGTTTCTTTGCTCCCTCTCCCCTCTGAGGAGAGGGAGGGTTTCTTTGTTTCCTCTCCCCTCTGGGGAGAGGGCAGGGTGAGGGGGCCGATAACAAGGAGGATGCGCAGATGCCCATCCAGCGGATACAGCCCGGCAAGCGCCTCAGCGCCGCCGTCGTCAACGGCGACACCATCTACTTGGCCGGCCAGATCGCCAGCGACGCCTCGGCGGACGTCAAGGGGCAGACCCAGCAGATCCTCAAGAAGATCGACGAACTCCTCGCGGCAGCCGGCTCGAGCAAGTCCAAGCTCCTCTCGGCCACCATCTGGCTCGCCGACATGCGCTACTTCGAGGACATGAACAGCGTGTGGGACACCTGGATGGACCCTGCCAACCCGCCCGCGCGCGCCACCGTCGAAGCGAGGCTGGCCGCGCCAAAGTACTTCGTTGAGATCGCCGCCATCGCAGCTAAATAACGGGGTCAGGTCTTACATTCCTACATTTCCCGACGGACCTCGTTGCGGCGAACGACCCTCTGCCAAGAGCGAATGTTGGTATGTAAGACCTGACCCCTCAGAGGCCGAAGAGGCGCGGCAGGACGAGGGTGAACCAGGGAAAGAGGATCACGAGCAGGAGCCCCAGGCAGAGGAACAGGACGTACGGCAGCATGGGCCGCACCACTCGATCCACGCTGACATTGGCGATGCCGCAGGCGATGAAGAGCCCGACGCCGATCGGCGGCAGGAAAAGACCGATGCCCGTGGCGGCGACCACCACGATGGAGTAGTGGACGAGATCGATGTTGAACTGCTTGACGACCGGCAGGAAGGTCGGCAGCAGGATCACCACCGCGGGCAGTCCTTCGAGCACGGCGCCCAGGATGATGAACAGCAGTGCCGTGAAGATGAGAAACGCGGTCGGCCCCGCCGACATGGCGGTCATCGCCCGCAGCAGCGCGACGGGCACCTGCTGGACGGCGAGGATCCACGCCACGACCGCTGCCGTCCCGAGCAGGAAGCACACGGCCGCGGTGACCACGGCGCTCTGGATGAGGATTTCGGGCAGCTCGGACCACCGGATCTCGCGGTAGACGAAGAGCCCGACGATGGCGGCGTAGAACACGGCCACCGCCGCCGCTTCGGTCGGGGTCACGATGCCCCCCAGGATGCCGCCGAAGATTATCACGGGCAGCCCCAGCGGGATGAGCGCGTCGAGAAAGCTCCGCCCGAGATCACCGAGGCTGGCGCGCCGGGCCGGGGCCATCCCGCTCCGACGGGCCTGCACGTAGATGTAGACCATGATCGCGACGGCCAGGACGATGGCCGGGATGAAGCCGCCGATGAACAGCGCGGCCACCGACACGTTCGCGATGGAGCCGATCACGATCATCAGAATGCAGGGCGGCACCAGGATGCCCATGGCCGACGCCGCCGCCACCACGCTCACCGCCTCCTCCGCCCGGTAGCCAGCCCGCGTCATCGGAGGGATCATCGTGGCGCCGATGGCCGAGACGTCCGCGATCGTGGAGCCGGAGATCCCGGAGAAGATGTATTCGGCGATGACGACCGCCATGGCGAGGCCGCCCCGTATCCATCCGATCAGCGCCTGAGCGAACCGCACGAGGCGCACGGCGATGCCGCCCGTCTCCATGAGCGC
>JBKPBU010000386.1:0-4910 GCA_046727015.1 Candidatus Methylomirabilota bacterium
GCCGGGAGCGGGCCGACCCTGCACGTCGTGCGCGTCGGCGGCTTCGCGGACCGGGCAAGAGCCCAGCAGGCCCGCGGCGACCTCGAGGCCAAGGGGCATCCTGGCTTCCTGACACAAGGCGCGGCGCGCTGATGCACAGCCGACAACCGCTGGTCGTGCTCGTCACCGCGCCCTCCGAAGGGCTGGCGCTCGAGATCGGTCGCACGCTCGTGGACGAGCGCCTCGCGGCCTGCGTGAGCGTGGTGCCCGGTCTCACGTCCATCTATCAGTGGGAAGGCCGGCGCGAGGAAACGGCCGAAGCCCTGCTCCTCATCAAGACGCGGCCCGAGGGCTATGCCGCCCTCCAGCGCCGCGTGCTCGAGCTCCATCCGTATTCGGTGCCCGAAGTGCTCGGGCTGCCCGTCGCCGAGGGCGCGCCCGCCTATGTGCAGTGGGTCCGGGAGTCCATTCCGATCGAGGGGGGGTGACCGCTCTGACGAAGAACGATCTCATCAACGCGGTGGCCGCCCACGGACTATCGAAGCGGCAATCCGCGTCGGTGGTGGAATCGCTGTTCGACATCATCTTCCGCTGCTTCGAGAAGAGCGAGGACGTCAAGATCGTGGGCTTCGGCCACTTCCGCATCCGCCGCAAGGCCTCGCGGCGGGGGCGCAACCCGCAGACGGGGGACAGCATCGAGATCACCGCGCGCAAGGTGCTGACCTTCAAGCCGAGCAAGGGCCTCAAGCTCCGCATCAACCATCATCAGGGTTGAGACAGCGACCGTGAGCGGTGGCGGTACGGCGCGAGGCGGAGAGGATCAGCGGGGAGAGGATCCAAAACGGGTGGTGATCCCGGACAAGCTCTACTACCGGATCGGCGAGGTCGAGGCCATCACGGAGGTGCCCGCCTACGTCCTGCGCTACTGGGAATCGGAGTTCCGCCTGCTGCGCCCCAAGAAGAATCCGGCGGGCCAGCGACTCTACCGAAGGCGCGACCTCGATCTCGTTCTCCGCATCAAGACTCTGCTCTACGACGAACGGCTCACTCTCGAGGGCGCCAAGAAGCGCCTGGTGGCGGAGAGCCGGGGGTCCGCTCAGCTGGACCTTGGCGTGCGCGGCGCGGCGCTCGAGGCGGCCCTCCGGCGGATGCGCGACCAGCTCCGCGCACTGCGCGACCGCCTGGCGCCTCCCAAGAGCTAAGGCGTCCTTGTCTTTGCCGGGGCCTCTCCGTACAATGAGCGCTTGGGTCGGGGCGTGGCGCAGCCCGGTAGCGCACTTGACTGGGGGTCAAGGGGTCGCAGGTTCAAATCCTGTCGCCCCGACCAATTTAGCGAGAGCGATCGTGGCAAGAGCGACGAGGGCGGATCCCGGGATCTGCCCTCTTTTTTGCCCGCGGATAGGTGAGCGACGATGGCCGCGGTGATCCTGGTCACCAACGACGATGGGATGCACGCCGCGGGCCTCCAGGCGCTGGCGGCCGCGCTCGACGAGCTGGGCGAGGTGTACGTGGTGGCGCCGGATCGCGAGCAGAGCGCGGTCGGCCACGCGCTCACGCTGCATCGTCCGCTGCGGGTCACGCAGACGGGCGAGCGGCGCTTCGCCGTCAACGGCACACCGTCCGACTGCGTCAACCTCGCGGTGCTGGGACTCCTGCCCGAGCGCCCGGTGCTCGTGGCGGCGGGCGTCAATCACGGCTCGAACCTCGGAGACGACGTCACCTACTCCGGCACCGTCTCGGCGGCGATGGAAGGCACCCTGCTGGGCGTGCCGTCCATGGCCGTGTCGCAGGCCGACGCGGGGACGGCGGGGTTCGAGAGCGCGGCCGCGGTGTCGCGGCTCCTGGCAAGCCGGGTGCTGGTGGAAGGGCTTCCCGCGAAGACGCTCCTCAACGTCAACATTCCGGGCGGAGCTGCGGTCGGCATACGGATGACGCGCCTCGGTCACCGGGTCTACCGGGAGAAGGTCGTGCGGGAAGTCGACCCGCGCGGGCAGCCCTACTACTGGATCGGCGCCGGCCCCCCCGAGTGGGCCGAGGACGAGGGATCCGACATCGCCGCCGTGGAGCGCGGGCTTGCGAGCGTGACGCCCCTGCACCTGGATCTGACTCACTACGGCGCTCTCGGGCGGATGGCCGACTGGGAGGGCAGCCTCAACGCCCTCCTGAGGAAACGGCCGCGGTGATCGGGCGGCGGCGAGAGCCCGAGGCCGCGGCGGCGGGCGAGCAGCGCTTCGCTCGCGAGCGCGACCGCATGGTCGCGGAGCAGCTCGTGAAGCGGGGCATCGCCGACCCGCGGGTGCTGGAGGCGATGCGGGGCACGCCGCGCCACCTGTTCGTGGACGAGGCGCTGCGGAACCAGGCCTACGGAGACCACCCGCTCCCGATCGGTGACGGGCAGACGATCTCGCAGCCTTTCATGGTGGCCCGCATGACCGAGCTGCTGCGGCTGACGGGCAGGGAGAAGGTCCTCGAAGTCGGCACGGGCAGCGGCTACCAGGCCGCCGTACTGGCTCGTCTCGCGGCCCGCGTCTGCACGGTGGAGCGGAACCCGAAGCTCGCCGCGCGCGCCCGGCAGACGCTCGAGACGATCGGCGCGAGCAATGTCTGGGTGCGGACGGCCAATGGCACCTTCGGATGGCCCGACGAGGCGCCGTTCGACCGTATCGTGGTGACGGCCGGGGGGCCGTCGGTGCCGCCGCCACTGCTCGAGCAGCTCGCCGAGGGCGGGCGAATGGTCATGCCGGTCGGGTCCGAAGACTCGCAGCGTCTGCAGATCGTCGAGAAGGTCGCCGGCCAGCCGCGCGTGACGGAGGACTCCGGGTGCGTGTTCGTGAAGTTGATCGGGAAGTACGCGTGGGAAGCGTAGAGTAGAATGGTTGGCACGGACGGGGCGTAGCGCAGCTTGGTAGCGCGCCTGCTTCGGGAGCAGGAGGTCGCTGGTTCAAATCCAGTCGCCCCGACCATTTTTGACCCGTGCACTCTTCCATGAACGCGATGGGGCTGCGCAGCGCTGCGGAGATCATCGTCGAGGGACACGTGCAGGGCGTCGGCTACCGCATCTTCGCCCAGCGGAAAGCCGGTCAGCTGGCCCTGCGCGGCTACGTCATGAACCTCAAAGACGGGAGGGTACGCGTGCGCGTCGAGGGCAACCGCGAAGCCATCGAGGAGCTCGCCCGCGATCTCGGGAAGGGCCCGCCCCTGGCACGCGTCGAGACGGTGTCCGTCACCTGGCGGGCGTCGACGGGCCGTTTCACCTCGTTCGACGTGCGGTACGCCGAGTTCGACCCGTGAAGGTCCGCGGCCGGCACGCTATCGGCCTCGGGCTGCTCCTGCCCGGCCTGCTGCTGACCCACGCCGGCGCCGCCGAAACCGACCACCGGGCCGTCACGTCACCAGCCAGGAAGGCGGCGCCGAAGGCGGCGACGTCCTCCAAGCGGCCGGCCGACCGCCCGGCCGAGAAAAAGCTCCGGAGCCGGATCGAGGTCGGGCCCGCCCGCCACGCCGTTCGCCCGACAGTCCACGTCGTGCGCGCGGGCGATTCCCTCAGCCGCATCGCCGCGCGCTACAAGATCACGCGCAAGACGCTGGCCGACGCGAACCGGCTCGAGCGCCACGCCCAGCTGCGCATCGGCCAGCGGCTCGTCGTGCCGGGAGCGCGTCTCGCGTCGGGTGGACGCCCGCCCCAGCGTATCGACGCGGGCGTCGTCGACGGCGACGTGCTGGTGGTGCGCGCGGGCCCCCGCCGCGTGCCGACACGGCTCTACTTCACCGCACCCGAGGCGGACGTGCAGCCCCCCGAATTCGCCTGGCCCGTTGACGGCCGGATCATTTCACCGTTCGGGCGGCGGCTCAGCGGCTGGCACGCGGGCATGGACATCAAGGCCGAGGCCGGCACGCCCATTCTCGCCGCGGCGCCGGGCGTGGTGATCTCGAGCGGCCAGGAACCCGCCTACGGCCGCATCATCCGGATCGAGCACGAGAAGGGCTTCGTCACCATCTATGCCCACAACCTGGAAAATCTCGTCGAGGTCGGCGACCGCGTCTCCGGCGGCACGATCATCGGCACCGTCGGCCGCACCGGCCGGGCAAGCGGGCCGCACCTGCACTTCGAGATCCGCTACGCGGACATCGTCTACAACCCGCTCCACCTGCTGCCCGCTCGCGACGTGATCGAGATCCGGCCCGAGGAGGCGCCCGACATGCCGACGGAGTCGGCCCGCGCGCACGGCGTGGACGACGACACCGATGAGTGAGCTCTCCGCCGACACGATCAGTGTCGACGACAACGACGAGCCGGTGGAGACCCTCCTGGAGCGGGCGCCCGCCGAGCTGGCGGGCGACCGGGACAAGCCGGGCGACGCGGCACGCGGCCGCGAGCTTCTCGGCCTCTACCTCCGCGACATCGCCAAGGTGCCGCTGCTCACTCCCGAGCAGGAGCAGGAGCTCGCGCGGCGAGTGCAGAGCGGTGACGCCGAGGCGGAACGGCAGCTGACCGAAGCCAACCTCCGCCTCGTGGTGCGGGTGGCGCGCCGCTACTTGAACCGCGGCTTGTCGCTCCTGGACCTCATCGAGGAAGGCAACCTGGGTCTCCTGCACGCGGTCACGAAGTTCCGGCCCGGTCGCGGCACGCGCTTTTCCACCTATGCCGTCTGGTGGATACGCCAGGCCATGGCGCGAGCGCTGGCGAATCAGGCACGGATGATCCGGCTGCCGGTCCACGTCGAGCTCCTCCTGGGACAGCACGCGAAAAAGAGAGCCGAGCTGACCCGGGACCTGGGCCGCGCGCCGACCACGGAAGAGCTCGCCACGGCTCTCGGCCAGCCCATCGAGGAGATCGAGCACATCGAGCGCATGAGCCGGCGACCCGTCTCTCTCGACGCGCCCATCGGAGAGGAGAGCGGGGGAAAGATCGAAGACCTGGTCAGGGACGG
>JBKPBU010000387.1:0-5431 GCA_046727015.1 Candidatus Methylomirabilota bacterium
GCGCGAGATTGCTCAGGATCGCGCCAGGCTCCGCCAGGATGTGAGGTCCGGCGACTGGCGCGCGGCCGCCACCGACCGCGCCGAGCTGCGGAAGGACACGCGCGAGCTCTATCGGGACCGCCAGGAACTCGGCCGGGACGAGCGTGAGCTCCGCAGCGACCGCCAGGAATTGCGCCGCGACGTCAGGGACCGCAACCAGGATCAGCGCGAGCTGTACCAGGATCGCCGGAATCTTGCCGGCGACCGGCGCGATCTTCGTCAAGACTACGGGCGTCAGGACTCCGGGCGTCAGGACTACCGGAACCGCTACTCGGACCGGCAGGATGTCCGCCAGGATTACCGAAATCGTTTCACGAATCAAACGCAGGACTGGAGCACGGGCCAACACCCGGGCTACGGTCAGACGGGCTCCGGCCAGCACTCGGCCTATTCTCAGACTCCTCAGGGCTCCGGCCAGCGTTCGGCCTACACGCAGGCGTCTCAGAGCTTCGGCCAGCGCCAGGCCTACGCCCAAGCTCCTCAGGGCTCCGGCCAGCGCTCAGCCTATTCTCAGACTCCTCTGGGCTCCGGCCAGCGTTCGGCCTACACCCAGGCGCCTCAGAGCTTCGGCCAGCGCCAGGCTTACGCCCAGGCCTCTCAGGGTTACGTCCGGCCCGCCAGCTACGCCAGGTCTTCCGGCGCGAGCCCACGGGGCGCCGGAATGCAGGCACGCGCCAGACGGTAAATCACGCCGCCCCTAGCCGGGCGGAGCGCTTCGCGGCGCTCCGCCCGGCGACTCAGTAAACACATCGCATGTCGTATGCGTCGTACCGGCGAAAGGCGATCCAGGGCCGCATGAGCTGCGGCATCTGCGACCCGCATGCAGCAAGCCCGAGGTGGCAGGGAGGATACGCCAATGCTTAGAAAGTTAGTGATCGGCGGGGTCGTAGCCGTCGCGGCGCTCGTCGGCTCGGCCGGCGCCGGCCACGCCGGGGTGAGCGTGGATCTCGGTATCCATTTGGGAACTCCCCCGATCTTCGAGCCGGTGCCGGCGAGCCCGGTCGAGTACGCTCCGGCCGTGGGGATCAACCTCTTTTCCTACGGAGGAGAGTTCTTCGTCTTCTCCAACGGCGGATGGTACGTGAGCGCCGGACACAACGGGCCGTGGGCCCAATTGCCGCCCCAGTACGTTCCTCGGCCCATCCTCGCGGTACCGGTGCGGTACTACCACGAGCGTCCGAGAGAGTGGGCACACTGGCGTCACGAGGCGCCACCCCGCTGGTCGCCCTCATGGGGCAACCGGTGGGAGGAACGGCGCGCCGAGCACTCTCGCGCCTACGCGGATGAGCGTCGCGGCGAACGTCGCATGGCGTACCGCGACGAGCATAGAGACGACCGGCGCTGGAGCTACCGGGACGATCGCCGCGACGACAGGCGCGGCGACCGCCACGACAGCTACCGGGACGATCGGCGGTAGCCTAGCGGCGCAGCTCGGTGATGCTCCGGATCGGCGTCCCGTCCTTGCGCGCGACGGGACGCCGCGCCGGGGCCGTCTGATCGCCGAAAGTCGGCTGCCAGCAGGAGTGCTTGCCGGCGCCGCCGACGACGATCACCGAGATGTCGTCGGGTGACCTGACGATCGGCAGAAGAGTGTCGGGCGAATCCACCGCGCGCCGCTGGTCGATGTGCAGGCGCCGGTACTCCTCGCCGAGCCGGCCGAGCGGGAAGCGCGCGTGCTCGAAGACGAACTCCTTGACCTGCCGCTTGCTGTAGCCGTCGCGCGCGATAGTGGCGGCGTGCTCGGGCCCGAGCGAGAGCAGCGGGTAACCGAAGGCGAGGAGGTTGTTGCTGCCCGCCTGGCCCATGGCGCCGGCGATGATCTTGAGAATCCCCACTCCCGTGTAGCTGTAGTGGTCCTGGATATTGTGCGGGCCTTCGCACCCCATGGTGGTGACGGTGCTCACCTCGGCCGGGAAGCCGTGCTCCACGTGGAGGGGCTCCCACGGGTTCTCGGCCTCGTTCTCCGCCACGCAGTAGGCGATCTTGGCCGGGCTGCCCTGGGTCGCGCGATCGCCGGTGCCCGGCAACCCCCCGCCCACGTTCATGAGCAGGAGTCGCACGGCGCGGCCGATGGTCATGTTCGCGCGAAAGCCCTGGCCGAAGGCGTTGTAACCCGCCTGGATGCCCAGCTCCCGCGCGATGGGACCGTTGACGATCACGAGCGGGGCCACGGGATGCGTCGTGGCCTGGACCGAGTCGAGGTTGAACGCCGGATCCGCCAGGGCTTCGATGGCGGCGATGACCACCGGCAGGTACTCGGGCTTGCAGCCGGCCATGACCGCGTTCACCGCGATCCGCTCGACCGTGGCTTCGCCCTGCCGCGGTGGCAGGACCGCGATCACGTCGCGCGGATCACGGTCCGTGAACCGCAGGAATTCCCGCACGTCTTCCTCTGCCGGCGGCACGATGGGCAGCCCGTCCGTCCAGCCGCGCTCCTGGTAGAGACGGTTGATGGCCGCGTAGGAGCCATCCAGGCGGAAGGTCTTGGCCGCGGGACCGGCCACGGTCATGCCTTGGTCACCGCGGCGACCACGACATCGACGGCGAGGTCCGCCTTCTTCACCACTTCCTCTTCACGGATGCCGCCCAGCGGATGCGGGATGAGCGCCAGCGGCAGCGCCTCGAGACCGCGATTCCTGGACTCCAGCCGGGCGAGCTGCTCGAATTCCAGCGTCCCCATGACGACGGTGGGAATGCCGTGCTGCTCCAGCACGATGGCGCCGTGGATACTCCACGACGTGCACGACCCTCAGTCGGCGCTGCCGACCAGGACGAAGTCGCACGTCGTCAGGTCGGCGAGAATGGCGGGCGAGGGTGGCCCCGCGATGCCCTTCTCGCGCTTGATGACGTCGCGGACGCCGTAGCGCTCCTTCAAGCGCTGGACCACCGCCAGCATCAGCGTGCCGGCGTTCGCCTTGCTGTTGTCGAGGATGCCGGCGCGCGTGCCCTGGAGGCTCGCAAGGCGCGGGGCCAATCCTGCCGTCAGAATCCTCGGCTCGGCGGTAGGGTCGTAGAGCAGGTCACCAGTGTCGCTCATGGATCGATCTCCCTCTCTCGCTGCATTCTCTGGCTGCATGGCTCGCGGTCGACGCTCACGCCACGACGCGTAGTCTACCACCGACGGTCCTGTGCTAGGTTTGGGACGACCACATGAGGATCCCGACCTGATCGCCCTCCTGCTGCTCTACTCGATCACGATGTTCACGGGCGCCACGCTGCTGTTCGTCGTGCAACCGATGGTGGGCAAGATGATCCTGCCGCTCCTCGGGGGCACCCCGGCCGTGTGGAGCACGTGCATGGTCTTTTTCCAGGCTGCGCTGCTCGGCGGCTATGCCTACGCGCACGCGAGCACGGCATTGCTCGGCGTCTCGCGCCAGATGCTCCTGCACGTCGCCCTGCTCGCCCTGCCCTTCACCGTGCTGCCCCTGGCCGTGAACTCCGCCCTGCTGCGCGGCGGCGAAGCGAACCCGGTCCTGGACGTGCTGCTCCTGCTCTCGCTCTCCGTCGGGTTGCCCTTCCTCGTGGTCAGCGCCACCGCGCCGCTCATCCAGCAATGGTTCACCCGCACGGGCCACCCGGCCGCCCGCGATCCCTACTTCCTCTATGCCGCGAGCAACCTCGGCAGCATGCTGGCCCTGCTGGGCTATCCGACCCTCATCGAGCCGAGGCTTCATCTGAGAGGCGACGGCTGGCTGACGCAGACGAGCCTCTGGAGCCTCGGGTACATCGCACTCGCCGTGCTGATCGTGCTGTGCGCGCTCACGCTCTGGCGGCGGCGGTCGGAGCCCGGCGCCGGAGAGCCGTCGGACGGCGCGGAGGCCACCGGTGGAGAGCAGTGGAGCGGCGTGCCGCCCGAGCCGCCGCTGAGCTGGGGGAGGTATCTGCGCTGGATCACGCTGGCCTTCGTGCCGTCGAGCCTCCTGATCGGCGCCACCACGTACATCACGACGGACATCGCCGCCGTCCCCCTGCTCTGGGTGCTGCCGCTCGCCATCTACCTCCTGAGCTTCATCCTGGCCTTCGGCCGCTGGCCGGCGCGCCTGCATCGCCTGGTGGTGGCGGCGACCGCTCCGATTGTCCTCGTCGTGTTCTTCCTCATGCTCTCAGGATTCAAGGAGCGGATCTGGATCACGGTGCTCTGGCATTTCCTGCTCCTCTTCGTCGTCGCCCTCGCATGTCACGGCGAGCTGGCTCTTACGCGCCCGGCGGCGCGCCACCTGACCCAGTTCTATCTCCTGCTCTCGGTGGGCGGCGTGCTCGGCGGGATCTTCAGCGCCCTGATCGCGCCCGCCGTCCTGAACAGGATCGCCGAGTACCCGCTCGTGATGGCGCTGGCCTGCCTGCTCGTGGTCCGCCCCCGGCGGCCACCGGCAGGGAGACTGCGCGGCTTCGCGGAGGATGTGGCCCTGGCGCTCGCGGTCGGCGTGGCGGGACTCGTGCTTTTTTCCGACCTCGTCACCCTCCGGCTCGACACCGCCTTCTTCACCCGGTTGCTCAGGATCCCGTCCGCGACCGTCGCGGAATGGATCACGCCCGCCGAGGGGACGGCCCGCAAGCTCCTCGTGTACGGCACGCCGATCGCCGCGCTTCTCTTCCTGCGGCGGCGCCCGGCGGCCCTGGCGCTGGGCCTCGTCCTCCTCTTCGGCGTGGGGGAATTCGTGGACGCCCAGAACGGCAACCTGATCCTCCAGGCCCGGAGCTTTTTCGGAGTCCTGCAGGTCTCGCGCGACGACGATCTCACCGGCTACACCGAGCTTCGCCACGGCACGACGCTCCACGGCCAGCAGAGCCTGGATCCCGCGCGTCGCGCGGAGCCGCTCGCGTACTATCACCGCGGCAGTCCCCTTGGCCTCGTGATGGCCGAGCTCGAGCGGCGCAGCCCGGTGATTCGGGTGGCCGTGATCGGGCTCGGGGCCGGCACGCTCGCCGCCTACGCGCGGCTCGGCGACGTCATGACGTTCTACGAGATCGACCCCCTGGTGCGCGACATCGCCACCAACCGGTTCTACTTCTCCTATGTGCCCGACGCGATCAGCCGGGGAGCCACCGTGCGCATCGAGATGGGCGACGCGCGCATCCGCATGGACCAGGTGCGGAAGGAGCGGCCCGGGGAGCACTACGACCTCATCGTGGTGGACGCGTTCAGCTCTGACGCGATCCCGGTGCACCTGCTCACGAGGGAAGCCTTCCGTCTCTATGTCGGGATGCTGAGCGTCCGCGGCCTGCTCATCCTCCACCTCTCGAACCGGTACCTCTCCCTCGAGCCCGTGGTGGCGAACCTGGCCGAAGACGCCCACCTCGACGGCCGGCTGCTCCGCCACGATCTGTCCCCGGCCACCGAGGGCGCCAGCGCCTCCACCTGGGCCGTGCTGGCCCGCACGCCCGAGGCGTT
>JBKPBU010000388.1:0-2308 GCA_046727015.1 Candidatus Methylomirabilota bacterium
AGCTGGCGCACCTCCTGGCACTCGTTCTTCAAGGACTCCGAGACCAGCAGGACGAAGTCGCGCACTCGGCCCGCCGAATTTCCGGCCCAGCCGGGCACCGTGATCCCCAGCACCGGGAAGGAGGTGTGGCCACCCCAGTCCGGCGACATGTCGAGCCGCCCCACCTGTGGGTACAGGAGATTGTCAACGGTGGGCGCGAAGGGATCCGCGACCTGCGGGTTGCCCTTCAAGAGCTTGTCCCGATCTACGATCTGCAGCACGCCCTTGGCGCCCGTGCCGTAGGCGATGTAGACGCGGTTGCGGAACGCGATGGGGCCGTGGAGCCCTTCGGGCGCCGCCCCGGAGGCGCCGGGCTGCTGGCCAGGCAGGCCGAAATCCCGGATGAAGCGCGGCTGCGACGGATCGCTCAGATCATAGATTTTCGTCATCCGGTTGGTGCCCCAGCCCTCCGGACGCCCGTCCGAGACCAGGTAGGCGATTCCCGTGTCGCACTCCCACCAGTTCTTGTGGGTGCTGTTGAGCCCCTGCACCACCGTCGTCACGTGCCTGGGCTGCGCGGGCGCGCTCACATCCCACACCTCGTGAGAGAGGTTGCCGAGCGTGCGCAGGAGATATGTCTTGGCGGGGTCGGCCTTGGGCAACGTCTTGCCGTCGCAGACGCGTACCATGGCAGCCCCGCCCGCCTCGGCCTCACCCGGGGCGCCTGGGATGTGGTGGAGATAGCGCGGCTGACGCGGGTCCGTGACGTCCACGATGGAGGTGCCGTTCTGCTCCGTCTGCCCGGTCAGCGGATTGAGCCGCCGGCCGCCGTGGTGGCCGACATAGGCGATCCACCGATCGCCCTGGCGATGGATGACCGGCTGGTAGGCCGAGCGCGCCTGGAGATCGTCCTGGCCGACCAGGCGCATGTTCCGCTGCTCTGACTGCTGGGCCCAGGCAGGCCCGCCGAACAGGAGGCCGAACAGGAGCAATAGGGCTGCCGCGATCACGCGTCTCATACCGGCATCACTCCGTGCTTCTTCCAGGGGCGGTCGACCTTCTTGGTGACGGCCATCTCGAGAGCGCGGATCAGGACGGGGCGGGTCTCCCGCGGATCGATGACGTCGTCGATGAAGGCGCCGCCGGCGGCGATGTAAGGGTTGATGAGCCCGCGGAACTCTTCGACCTTGCGGGCGCGCTCCTGGTCGGGGTCGGCGGCGGCGGCGATCTCCTTGCGGAAGATGATGTTGGTGCCTCCCTCGGGCCCCATCACGGATATCTCCGCGGTGGGCCACGCGACGATCAGGTCGGGCTCGTAGGCCTTGCCGCACATGACGAAGTACCCCGCGCCGTAGGCCTTGCGCACCACCACCGTGACCTTCGGCACCGTGGCCTCGCTGACGGCATAGAGCATCTTGGCGCCGTGACGGATGATGCCCTGCTTCTCGACCTTGGAGCCGACCATGAAGCCCGGCACGTCCTGCAGGAATACGAGTGGGATGTGGAAGGCGTCGCAGAGCATGATGAAGCGCGCGGCCTTGTCGGCCGAATCCACGTCGAGCGCTCCGCCCAGCACCATGGGCTGGTTGGCGACGATGCCGACCGGACGGCCGCCCAGGCGGGCCAGGCACGTGATCAGGTTCTTGGCCCAGCCGGGCTTGATCTCGAAGACGCGCCCGCGGTCCACGATGGCCGCGATGACCTTCTTCATGTCGTAGGCGCGGCGCGCGCTGTCGGGCACGATGGACAGCAGCGCTTCGTCCATGCGGTCCGCCGGATCGTCGCACGGTACCAACGGCGGCTGCTCGAGGTTGGAGGTCGGGAAGAAGGACAGGTACTCCTTGATCGCATCGATACACGCGGCGTCGTCGGCCACCTCGAGATCGGCCACACCGGAGACCTCCGTGTGGATCTTGGAACCGCCGAGCTCCTCCGCCGTGATGTCCTCGCCCACCACCGCCTTGACGAGAGGCGGCCCGCCGAGCGCCATGTGGCTCGTGCCCTTGACCATAGGGACGAAGTCGGCCAGCGCCGGGATGTAGGCCGTGCCTGCTGCGCCCGGCCCCATCATGGCCGCGACCATCGGGACGACGCCCGACATGATGGATTCCTCGCGGAAGAGGAAGCCCGATTGGGCGAAGGTCGAGCCGATGGCCTCCTGGATGCGCGCGCCGGCGGAGTCGATGAGCCAGACCATCGGCATCCGCTTGGACAGCGCGATCTCGCGCGCGCGGTTGCACTTGACCTCGGCCGTGCGCCCCATCGAGCCCGCCATCACGGTGAAGTCGTAGGCGATCAGCGAGGCCGGCCGGCCGTTGATCTTGCCGAA
>JBKPBU010000389.1:0-4021 GCA_046727015.1 Candidatus Methylomirabilota bacterium
AGCGGGGCCGACCCTCGGTCGCTCGGCGAATCCTGCTGGTCTTCCGACATGACCACCGACTACGATCCCATCGCCGAGCAGTACAAGCGTTCGAAGCTCCAGCCATGGCGCGCCCACATCGAGGCGTACACGCTCGTGGGCCTCCTGGGTGATCTCGCGGGCAAGAGCCTGGTCGACGTGGCCTGTGGCGACGGCTACTACACGAGGCGCGTCCGCGCGCTCGGCGCGGGGAAAGTGCTCGGTGTGGATCTCTCGCCGCGGATGGTCGACCTGGCCCGCGCCCAGGAGACGCAGCATGCGCTGGGCATCGAGTACGAAGTGGCCGACGCTCGGGATCTTCGGCTCGCGGAGGCCCGCGACCTCGCCGTGGCGGCCTATCTGCTCAACTACGCCAGGGATGCCGCCGAGCTCGGCGCGATGTGCCGGAGCCTGGCGCGCGGCCTGAAGCCCGGCGGGCGATTCGTGACGGTCAATCAGAGCGCCGCGCTCGATTTTCGGGCCGCCCCCTCGTATCGGACGTACGGATTCGAGACCACCGCGCTCGGCGAGTGGCGGGAAGGCGCGCCGATCACATGGACCTTCTATCTGGATGACGGGCCGTTCTCGATCGAGAACTACCACCTCGACGTGGCCACTCACGAAGAGGCGCTCCGGTCAGCCGGGTTCCGGGAGATCCGCTGGCATCCGCCCCGCCTGTCGCCGGAAGGCGAGTCCGCCTTCGGGCGGGAGTTCTGGAGCGTGTTCCTGGATCACTCCCCCATCACGTTCATCGAATGCGTGAAGTGAGCGATGCTCGGCGCCTACCAGAGCTCGCGTGAGGCGAGGCGAGCGCCTTCGGCCAGGCTGGCGAGCTTGGCCCAGACGATGTCGGGGTCCACGGCGGCCTGGCCCACCCAGGTGCCGAACCCGCAATCCGTTCCGGCGATGACATTCTCGCGACCGACCAGCCGGGCGTAGCGGCCGATGCGCTCGGCGATCAGCGCGGGATGCTCCACGAAGTTCGTGGTCGAGTCGATGACGCCGGGGACGATCAGCTTGCCGTCCGGCACGCGGACGTTCTCGAAGACGCGCCACTCGTGGGCGTGGCGGGGGTTGGCGGCCTCGAAGGACACGGCGCCCGCGCGGCCGGCGAAGACGATATCGAGGATGTCCGCGAGGGGGACGTCGTAGTGATGCGGGCCCTCGTAGTTGCCCCAGCAGAGATGCATTCGCGCCTGGTCCGGCGGCACCCCCGCCAGCGCGTGGTCGAGGGCCTCGACGTGCAGCCGGGCCATCTTGCGGAACTCCTCGAGGCTCAGGTCGGCAAACTGGATGTGGCGGCCCATCGCGAGATCCGGGCAATCGACCTGGAGGACAAGTCCCGCGCGCGCCACCGTCTCGTACTCGTGCTTCATGGCCTCGGCGATGGCGAAGAGGTATGCCTCGTGGCTCGGGTAGTGCTCGTTGTGGAAGAAGAGGGAGATGACCCCGGGAGAGGCTGCCGTGAGGAACGCCTCCTGGGGCGTGACCTGCGCGACGGCGGTCCGGAGATTGGCGACGTCGGTGCGCGCCGCTTCGGCGTCTTGCACGGCCACTGCGTCCGTGCAGGCCGGCGCCCGCCGCCGCGCGCGGCCCGGGTCCCCGAATACCCGGCGCGCCATCCCGGGGAAATCCACGAGGTCCCGGTACTGCAGGGGCTGGCTCGCGCCCCCGAACCCCCGCAGGCGGTCCTTGACGTAGGTGGCGTAGCTCGGCTTGCTGTACTCGCCGTCGTTGACGACGTCGACGCCGACCTCGACCTGCTTGCGAACGACCTCCGCCACCGCCGACCGGATCCGCGCGGCGAGGGCGCCGGAATCGACGGGGACGCCCTCCTCCTTCGCGAACATCGTCCGCGTCAGGTCATCGGGGCGCGGCAGGCTCCCCGTGTGGGTGGTCAATATGCGCTCGGTGCTGCGTTTCATGGGGCCGGCGCCTTGAATACCACGGCGCCCGCCGCCACCGCAAGCCGGGGTCAGGTCTTACATTCCGACATTCATGGACCGACCTACTCGTGATATTCACTTGGATGTCGGAATGTAAGACCTGACCCCAGACGGGAGGGTGCAATGCGGCTGCTGATCGCGATTGTCTCGGTCGTCGCTGCGTCTTTGCTCGGCCTGGCGGGGGAGGCGTTCGCCCAGGGCCCGGTCAAGATCGGCTTCCTCGCTCCCCTGTCCGGCGCCATCGCCCAGGCCGGCAAGGACATGTACAGCGGCTGCGAGCTTTTTTGGGAGGAGAGCGGCTGGCAGATCGCCGGCCGGAAGCTCGAAGTCATCCTCGAGGACAACGAGGGCCTGCCGGCCACCACGATCGCCAAGGCGCGGAAGCTCGTCGAGTCCGACCATGTCAACATGCTGGCGGGGGTCATCCTGTCCAACGTCGCCTACGCCCTCGTACCCTACATCGAGGCCCAGGGCATCCCGACCATCTACCCGATCAACTCCGCCGACGATCTGACCCAGCGCAAGCGCCCCAAGTGGCTCATCCGCACCGGCTTCTCGGCCGGCGGCAACATGCATCCCTTCGGCGAGTACGCGGCCAAGACGCTCGGCTACAAGAAGATCGCCATCGTCTCCCTCGACTACGCCTTCGGCTGGGAGATCGCCGGCGGGTTCCAGAAGACCTTCGAGGACAACGGCGGGCAAATCATCCAGAAGATCTGGGTGCCGCTCAACGTGCAGGACTACGCGCCCTACATTGGGCAAATTCGGAAAGATGCCGATGCCGTCTTCGTGCTGGCCCTCGGACGATGGACGGTGCTGTTCGCCAAGCAGTGGGCGGCGAGCGGGCTCAAGGTTCCGCTCATCGCCGGCGGGACCTACAGCGACGAGCACGTCCTGCCCCAGCTCGGCGACGAGTCGATCGGCGTGATCAGCGCGCATCACTACTCGGCGGCGCTCGACACGCCCGCCAACCGGCGCTTCCGCGAGGCCTTCGAGAAGAAGTACAACCGCCTGCCGTCGTTCTACTCGGAGAACTGCTACACGGGCGCCCGCGTCGTGGCCGAGGCGGCCAAGGCGGTGGGCGGCCGCGTGGAAGACCGCGCCGCCTTCATGGCTGCGCTCCGCGCCGTCGCGATCAACGACGCGCCGCGCGGGCCGATCAAGATGGACCCCTACGGCAACCCCACGCAGAACATCTACATCCGGAAGGTCGAGCGCGTGGGGGGAAAACTCCAGAACACCGTCATCTACACGTACCCGGCGGTCAGCCAGTTCTGGAAATACAACCCGGAGGAGTTCCTGAAGCAGCCGGTTTACTCGCGGGAGTTCCCGCCCTGCCGCTTCTGCTGAGGGGCGCTATGGTTCGAAAGCATCTGCTCGAGTGGCAGTGGAGCGACTACGCCGCCAAGCACCGCAATCGCGTGAATCTCTTGCTGCACATCGTCGCGGTCCCGCTCTTCCAGATCGGCACGGTGATTCTGCTCTACGCGCTGATCAGGGTCTCCGGAGCCGCGGGGGCTCTCGCGATCGTCTGCATGGTGGCCGCGCTCGTGGCTCAGGGGCGAGGCCACACGCTGGAGCGCGAGACACCGATACCGTTCGACGGGGCCGCCGATTTCGTCAGCCGCTTCGTCGCCGAGCAGTGGGTGACGTTTCCCCGCTTCATCCTCTCAGGAGCGTGGTACCGAAACCTGACAGCCGGGGGCAGCCGCTAGAGCAACCTTCAGTCCAGAATGAAGGTGACCTCGATCGTGGTCCGGTACTCGGTGATCTTGCCCTTTTCCACGTGGGCCTTCTGCTCGATGACGTGAATGCCGGTGACGCCTCGCAAGGTCTTGTTGGCCCGCTTCACCGCTTCGTCCGCCGCGGCCTGCCAGCTTCTCGGAGATGACCCAATGATCTTGGTGACCCGTGCCACTGCCATAGGTTGACCTCCCATCGACCCGGCTCTGACGAGCGGGCCGACCGCCGAACCGTGACACCGCCGAACGTGCGCCGGAGTCTAGGCGTGCCCGTGATGGTCGCGTAAGAGGGTAAGGCGCGGCGGGCTGCTTGGT
>JBKPBU010000390.1:0-2706 GCA_046727015.1 Candidatus Methylomirabilota bacterium
CTCCGCGTGGTCAAGGACGAGGGCCGCCCCGCCCTCGTCGACGTGATCACCAAGGGATGAGGCGGGGCAACTCAAAGGAGGCACGCTGATGGCACGCGGAGGCTACCGCATCTTCGACGCGGACACGCACATCATCGAGCCTGTCGAGCCGATCGAGCAGCACCTGGCGGCGGTCGATCGGGCCAAGCTCGCTGCGCTCGGGCCGCTGGTCGGACGCGCCCCGGCCAAGGCCGGGATGTCGCGCTACCGAATCGGCAAGCGGCCCGCGCTCGATCGACGCCTCGGCTCGCGGGAGCGAGTCGAGCCCCCCGCCGCGGCGACGCGCGGGGCCCGGGACGGCGGCACGCCATGGGACGTGCGGTGGCAGGGCCCCCCGTTTCCCACCGACCGCGTCAGCTTCGATCCGCACGCGCGGGTGAAGGACATGGACATCGAGGGCGTCGACGTGAACATGATCCTGCCCTCTGGCGGTGTGCCGGCCTTTTGCAGCCTCGACGACATTTCGCTTGAACAGGCGACGTATCGGGCGTATCACCGCTTCCTCGCCGAGTACTGCGCGCCCTATCCGGAGCGCCTGACGAGTCTCATCCTCGTCTCGGCCCGCGATGTCGCCGCCTCGGTGGCTGAGATACGGCGTTGCGGGAAGGAGGACTGGCCGGTCGGCATCTTCCCGATCTGTCCCCCCGAGATGTCGCTCGACGATCCGGCGTGGGAGCCGATCTGGGCGACGGCCGAGGCCCATGACCTCACGGTGGTCATCCACTCCTTCACGATGACGGTCCCCTACCCGCCCGGCATGTGGGACACCTGGGACAATGTCTTTCTCCAGCGGGCCGCCGGTCATGTATGGAACGCGCAGCGCAACATGGCGGCCCTCATCGGCGCCGGCGTGCTCGATCGCTATCCGGAGCTGCGCCTGACCGCCCTCGAGTGCGGGCACGGCTGGCTGGCCTTCTGGGCGGCGCGCCTGGACGAGCTGGCCGAGATGTCCCGCCACGCTCTGCCGCCCCTCAAGCGAAAGCCCAGCGAGTACGTGCGCGGGCCGCAGTATTTCCAGAGCATCCAGCTCCACGAGGGCGAGCAGTCGCTGCGCCACGCTCTGGAGGCCCTCGGCGAGGACACCCTGATGTTCGCGACCGACTATCCGCATTCGGAGAGCTGGTTCCCCAAATCGGTCGAGGTCGTCCTGGGCTGGACCTCGATCCCGGAGTCGGCGCGACGGAAGCTCCTCTGGGACAACGCCGCGCACTGCTACCGCCGGTATGAGACACGGGCCCGCGCCCACTCCTCTCCCTCTCCCCGATAGGGGGAGAGGCAGCAACGCTCGTGCTCACGTATAATCGCGGGCGAGCTCGAGCTGATACGCCCAGGAGGCATGCCATGGCGACGGAGACATCGAAGCGGCACATTCGACCGGTGACGGGCACCCACGTGGTCCGCGTGCAGCACGAAGGCATCGTGACCGCCGACGCGGAGCGGTCGAAGGATTTTTACTGCCGTGTCCTCGGGTTTCAGGTCCTGGAGCGCCCGGCGTTCCAGACACGCGGCTACTGGCTCGGCACCCCGGGCATTTTTCCGCAGATCCACATCATCCAGTCAGAGCTGGAGCCGCCGGGATCCGGAGCACCGGTCAGCCCTCGCGCACGTCACACCTGCTTCGAGGTGGCCGACTACGACGCGATGAAGGCCACGCTGGAGCGCGAAGGGATCACGTACATCGAGAACACGCAGCCAGGCGGGCGTGTCCAGATACTGTGCAACGATCCCGACGGTCACACCCTGGAGTTTCAGGCCGCGACTGTCTGATCATCGCGGAGTGTCCTTCCTCCAGTCTCGGACCCGCACCGCACGCGAAGGATTCGGCAAGCCGATTCTGCGCAAGGAGGACGCGCGCCTCCTCGTGGGCGACGGCTGCTACAGCGACGACGTCAACCTGCCCGGCCAGGCCTACGCGTGCTTCGTGCGGTCTCCGCACGCCCACGCGCGCATCCGAGGCATCGACACCGAAGCCGCGCTCGCCACTCCGGGCGTGATCGCGGTCCTCACCGGCGAGGACGCCGCCGCCGATGGCATGAAGCCGGTCACCCATAGCCCGATGCCGGGGAACCCGCACGAGGAGATGGTCCGCGGCGGCGACGTGTCCTTCGTCGCGCCCCATCCGCCGATGCCGGCCGACCGCGTGCGCTTCGCGGGCGAAGTGGTGGCGATGGTAGTCGCCGACACGCCCGCCGCGGCGCGCGATGGCGTCGAGCGCGTCGGCGTCGAATGGACGCCGCTGCCCGCGGTGACGGCCAGCCTCGCCGCCGCCGCTCCCGGCGCGCCCATCCTCTACGACGGCACCACATCGAACGTGTGTGTGGAGTCGCGGGCCGGGGATCCCGCCGCCGTGGACGTCGCGTTCTCACGCGCGGCCCACGTGGTGCGGCTCGACACGTGGGTGCAACGAGTCACCGGCGTGACGATGGAGCCGCGCGCGGCGGTCGGCGTCTGGAACGCGACGAGCGGCCGCTACACCATCCATGCGGGCGCGGGCGGTCTCGGCCGCACCCAGACCGGGGTGGCCGGGGCCCTCGGCGTTCCGGAGAGCGCCGTGCGCGTGACCGCGCGCGACGTCGGCGGAAATTTCGGGACCCGCAACAGCTGCTATCCCGAGTTCGCGCTGGTCGCCTGGGCGGCGCGGCGCCTCGAGCGTCCCGTGAAGTGGAC
>JBKPBU010000391.1:0-4175 GCA_046727015.1 Candidatus Methylomirabilota bacterium
CCATGGCATCAGAGAGCTTTCGATCGAGGCGGATGACCCGTCGCCGGTTCAACCGCGACCTCGCCGCTTCCGGCGCGGGCGCGCTCCTCCTTCCCGGCCTGTTCCGCGGCATTGCCCATGGACAGGCGAAGCCGGGCGGCCGGCTCACGGTGGCGCTCTACAAGGATCTGCGCACTCTCAACCCCATCATGGGCATCTTTGGAAACGAGTGGCGCAGCACGGTCAATCTGTACAACAACCTGACGCGCCTGACCGCCAACGGCGGCGTCGAAGGCGACCTCGCCGAATCCTATTCGGCCGGCCAAGCCAGCGCCGCGTGGACCTTCGTCCTGCGCGACGGCGTCCGGTTTCACGACGGCTCGCTCCTGAGCGCCGCGGACGTGGTGGCCACCATCGAGAAGATCCTCGATCCGAAGACGGCTGCTCCCTACAAGGCCGAGCTCGGTCCCATTGCCGCGGTGCGGGCCGTCGATCGCCGCACGGTGAGGATAGACCTCGCCTCACCCTATGCCGATCTGCCCAAGGCCCTCGCCAGCTCGATGGCGCGCATCGTGTCCGAGCGCGGCGTCGCGGACTTCGGAAAGCTCGACGGTACCGTGTACGGCACCGGCCCCTTCACGCTCAAAGAGTTCGTGCCGAACGAGCGGGTGGTGATGGAGCGGAACCCGCGGTATTTCCGAGCGGGGCGGCCGTTTCTCGACCGGCTCGTGCTGCGGGTGCTGCCGGACACGACGTCTCAGATCGCCGCTCTCGAGAACCGCGAGGTCGACGTGATCGGCGAAGTGGAATCCGATGCCTTCAAGCGCGTGGCCGGAATCAAGGGCGTGAAGGCCGTGCAGGTGACCGGGGGAACGTTCAACAACATCGTGCTGTATGCCGATCGGCCGCCCTTCGACAACCCGCGCGTGCGCAAGGCGCTACGCCTCGCCATGGACCGGCCGCAGATGACCGACGCCATCACCGGGGGGGTCGGCACTCCCGCCGACGATCAGCCGATCTCGCCCGCGTACGAATATTTCGACAAGGCCATCCCGCTCCGAAAGGCGGACCTCGCGCAGGCGCGTCAGCTGCTGAAGGAGGCGGGCCACGCCGGCGGCTTCGAGCATCGCCTCGTCGTCTCGAACAGTCCGGCCTCCCGCGAGAAGACGGCCGTGGTCGTCCAGGCGATGGCCGAGCAAATCGGCATCCGCTTCAACATCGAGCTGATGGACAACGCGCGGTACGGAAGCACGATCTGGAACAAGGGCGTGTCGTCCTACGTCGGCAACTACGGAACCCGGCCGACCGAGGATGCCATCCTGAGCAAGCTCTACTCGGCGACCTATGGCATCGACGAGGGCCGCTGGGCGCCGACGGAATTCGGCAAGAAGGCCGAGCAGCTCATTGTCCAGGGCCGGCAGCTGTCCGATAGGGGGGAGCGCCGAAAGATATACGGCGAGCTGCAGAGGCTGGCTCGGGACGAAGGCCCATTCATCATTCCGAGCTTCTTCAATTCGCTCTACGCGACTCAGAGCTATGTGAACGATTGGCCCACGCGCGCCATCACCACCGAGATGCGGGCCGAGAATTGCTGGCTATCGCCCGAGGCGCCTGGCCGCAAAGCCTGAGACGGCATGAATGCCGCCTTCGTCGCCCGCCGGATGGTCTATGGACTGATCTCCCTCGCCATCCTGTCGACCATCATCTTCGCGTGCACGCATCTGCTGCCGGGGGATGCGGCCGTCACCATCCTGGGCGAGGGTGCCAGCTCCGAAGCCCTCGCCGCGCTCCGCGCCCGGCTCGGGCTTGATCGATCGATGCTTGCCCAGTTCCTCGACTGGCTGGTCGGCATCCCCTTTGGCGCCTTCGGCACCTCGACCACGCTCAACCAACCGGCGGGGCCGATCATTGCCGAGCGTTTCAGGAACTCCCTGGCCCTCGCCGTCACGACGCTCGGCGTGGCCGCGGCGCTCGCCATTCCCCTCGGCGTGGCGGCGGCGGCGCGCCGCGGCAGCCGGCTCGACGGCTCGATCCTGGCCGCCAGCTATGTCGGCATCTCCATTCCGGACTTCGTGGTGGCACCGATTCTCATCATCGTCCTCGCCAGTCCGCCGCTCAGCCTTCTCCCCTCGGGGGGCTTCGTGCCGTTCACGGAATCCTTCGGCGGATGGCTCGCCCACATGGTCTTGCCGGTCATCGTCCTCACCTTCCTGCTCACCGCGCATCTGCTGCGCCAGACTCGATCCGGCATGCTCGAGGTGCTGTCCAGCGATTACATCCGGACCGCCCGCCTCAAGGGCTTGCCGGAACGCATCGTGCTCTGGCGTCACGGCCTGCGCAACGGTCTCACCACGACCATCGCCGTTCTCGCCCTCGACATCGGCTATCTCATGGGGAGCATCGTCATCGTCGAGGAAATCTTCGCCTATCCGGGGCTCGGCCGGCTCATGGTGTACTCGGTCGCGAATCGCGACATTCCGCTCGTGCAGGGCTCGGCGCTGGTGATCGGCGCCGTGTACGTGGCGGCCAACCTGCTGGCCGATCTCGCGCAGGGCGTCCTCAACCCGCGCCTGACCCGGTCATGAGCACGCTCGCGACCATGTCCGTTCCTCGGCCACCGCGCGCCAATTACTACCTCGTGATCGGCGCGACCCTCACCGCCCTCGCCCTCGCCGTGGGACTCCTGGGACTTCTCTACAGCCCCTACGCGCCGGCGAAGGTCGACCTGCTGCACCGCCTGGCCGCCCCCAGCGCGGCGCACCTGCTCGGGACCGATCGTTTCGGGCGCGACGTGCTGAGCCGCGTGCTCTCGGGCGGCTGGCGCTCGATGACCCTTGGCTTCGGGGCGACCGCGCTCGGGCTTGCCATCGGGCTGCCCGTGGCGCTTCTCACCGGCTTCTACCGCGGCCGCCTCGACCAGATCGTCATGCGCTTCGTCGACGCGCTTCTCTCCATTCCCACTCTCGTCTTCGCCCTGCTCGTCATCGTCGGAGTCGGCCCTGGTCTCCCGCAGGCCGTCCTCGCCCTCGGCGTGGCGGCCTCTCCAAAGTTCGTGCGTATCGTGCGCGGGGCCGTGCTCGATGCCGCGGGCCACGACTATGTCACGGCGGCGAAGGCACGTGGCGAAGGCGCGCTCTACATCCAGTACGGGGAGATCTTGCCCAATGTCTGGGCGCCCATCATCGTCGAGGGCAGCATCAATGTCGGCTTCGCGCTCATGGGCGGAGCCGCCCTGAGCTATCTCGGCCTGGGTACCCAGCCGCCCCACGCCGATTGGGGCGTCATGATCAACGAGGCGCAGAAGTACATCAGCGTATCGTTCTGGCCGTTGCTCGGTCCCGCGCTCGCCATCTGCGCCTCGGTGGTCGGCTTCAACCTCATGGGCGAGGGCCTGCGCGATCGTCTGCACCTCCGGAGCTCACTGTCTGATGTCTGACGCGCTCGTCGAGATCAAGAACCTTTCGGTGAGTTTCGCGGTGGGCGGCGTGCTCCTCCCCGCGGTCAGGGAGTTCAACCTGACGCTCTCCCCGAACGAGGTGGTGGGGCTGGTCGGGGAATCCGGCTCCGGCAAGTCGACCGCGCTCCTCGCCGTCATGAATTACCTGCCGGACAACGCCGTCGTCGAATCCGGCCGCATTCTCTATCGTGGCGTTGACCTTCTGCGCGCCAATCGCGCAACGCTCGATACGATCCGTGGCCGCCGGATCGCCATGATCTACCAGGACCCGACCACCGCGCTCAACCCGGCGATGGCGGTGGGCGCGCAAATCGCCGAAGTGCTGGGTCAGCACCTCGGCATGGATGGCGAACACGCTCGCGCCCGTACGCACGAGCTGCTGCGCCTCGTCCAGCTGGACGACCCCCCGCGCATCTATGCCTCCTATCCACACCAGCTCAGCGGAGGCATGCGGCAACGGGTCATGATCGCCATGGCGCTTGCCTGCAGCCCGGACGTGCTCCTGATGGACGAGCCAACGACGGCGCTCGACGTCATCGTGCAGGCGCATGTCCTCGCGCTCGTGCGCACGTTGCATCAACAGATCCAGTCGGCGATCCTGTTCGTCTCGCACAATCTCGGCGCGGTGGCGCAGCTCGCTGATCGCATCGGGGTGCTCTATGCCGGCGAGCTCATGGAGCTCGGCCCGGCCACGCGACTCCTGGAGGAGCCGCAAAATCCCTACACGCGGGGCCTGGTC
>JBKPBU010000392.1:0-3675 GCA_046727015.1 Candidatus Methylomirabilota bacterium
CCGTTCTGATAGTTGGCGCCGCACTTGAGACGGATGGGAATGGCGTTGTCGGACGTGCGCTGCCACGAGCTGACGCAGGCCTTGAGCCCGTTGCCGTCGCCGATGCGCGGCCGGCGGCGCGGGTTGATGTAGAGCCCGGACGGCGAGGTCGCCTCGAGCCCGACGCCCGCCACGTACGCCACCATGTGCATGTGGATGTCCTCGCGGGCGTCATTGCCCTTCAGCACCTCGCGGACGGCGTCGTAAAGATCCAGGTCCTGGTACGGGATGGTGAAGCGCATCATCTTCATGGATTCGCGGAAGCGCGCGAAGTGCTCGGCCAAGCGGAAAGCGTAGAGCTCGCCGTCGGCCTCGTTCCAGTACGCCCGGATGCCCTCGAAGACGTTGCTCGCGTAGAAGACCGCCGCGCTGTTGACGGGCAGGACCGCCTCCGTCTGGGGGACGAGCTTGCCGTTCATCCAGATCTTGAAATCTGCCATGTCGCTGGAATCCTCCGTAGTGGGTGCCCTTCACCGACCTGTCCGACCCTGACGAGAGTATCAGGAATGGGTGGCTCTTGGGAAGCCGGGCGTGAGGTGTGGTAAGAGTCACGGGATGCGCCCGACCGTCCGCCGGCGGCTGACCGTGGCCGCGCTGTTCGTGGTGAGCTGCGGCATCGCGACCCCGCTCGCCGCCTTCGGGGTATTCCTCCCCGTCCTCGCCGAGGCCTTCGGGTGGAGCCGCGGCGCCATCTCGACGGCGCTCTCGATCAACCTCGTGCTCGGCGGGCTGGCCGGCCTCGGGATCGGCGCCCTCTCGGACCGCCACGAGCCCCGCGTCCTGCTGGTTCCGACCGCCGTCCTGGCCGGCGCGGGCTTCGCCCTCGTCTCGACCGTCGGCGCGCTGTGGCAGCTCTATTTCTTCGTCGGGGTGCTGGGCGGACTGGGCATGTCGAGCTTCTACCTTCTCAGCGCGACGACGGTCGCGCACTGGTTCGAGGGGCGCCGCGGTCTTGCGTTGGCCCTCGTCCTCGTCGGGTTCAATCTCGGATACATCGGCGGCGGGCCACTGGCGGCGTGGCTCATCGCCGCGACGGGCTGGCGCGGCGCCTACGCCCTCCTCGGGGGCGGCTGCGGGCTCTGCGCCGTGCTCGCGGCGCTTTACGTTCGACTGCCGCGGCCGTCGGAGGCGGCGGCTCTTCGCGTGCCCTCCGGGTCTGACCACCCGAGGGACGTTTCGATGGATGCTGGGCACCGGCGGGGCGTCACGCTCGGCGCCGCGCTCGCCGATCCGCGTCAGTGGTGCCTGAACCTCGCATGGCTGCTGCAGGGCGGGCTGACCTTCATGGTGACCGTCCACATCGTGCCCTTCGCGCGCGACCGGGGCGTCAGCCTCGGCGGGGCCTCGCTCGCGCTCACGGCATACGGCGTAGGATCGGTGATCGGTCGGGTTGCGGCGGGCGTGCTGTCCGACCGGATGGGCACGGTCACGACCATGCGCGTGGCCTACACGGTCCAGGTGGGGTCGCTGCTGGCGCTCTTGTGGCTGCCCTCGCGCGAGACGCTGCTCGGCTCGCTGGTGGGGTTCGGGGCGGGTTTCGCGGCGGCGGACACCATGATCACGAAGGCGATCCCCGAGGTGTTCGGCATGCGGGCGATCGGCGCCATCATGGGTGTGCTTTCCTTCGGCTGGCGCTCAGGGGCCGCGCTGGGCCCGGCCGCGGCGGGTTTCCTGTACGACGCGACCGGCTCGTACACGGTGCCGTTCGGCGCGGCGCCTTTGGTGGTCCTCGCGAGCTGGGCGAGCTTCGCTGCCGCGACATCGCGCCGTCGCCGGCTGTCCGTTTGACCGCTCCCGCGGACTTTAGCGGGAGCGCGATGGCCTGGGACGGAGCAGAGGCGGGCGCGGGACGGGAATCGAGGCTCCGCGGTCCCAGAGCTGCCGCAGCAGGCGGAGCCGCTCCTGCTCCAGCTTCTCGAGCGCCTCGACGGCCGAGGTAGCCTCGGCGACACAGCCGGGCAGCTCCGGGTACTCTGCCCGCCGCAGCCATTCGCCGTGGCGCTCGATGGATTCCATCACGAGCAGGTAGGGCACGGCCTCGTAGTACGCGAGGTCGGGGGCAGGATCGCGCCAGCCTTCCCGGGGGCTCATCCGGATACCATCCGCTTCAGACGAACGGCACCCAGGCTATAGGCACGCCGGCGTCGGACTGCCGCGACTTCTCCGTCGCCACGATCCAGCTCTCACCCTCGGGCAGGAGGACGGAAGCCGGTCGCACCCGGCACAGATTCGGGTCGTCGACGCCGGCGGGCACGGCGCCCTGGTCGCGCAGCGCCTTCGCGGCGTCGATGAGCCGGCGCCTCATGAAAATCACCATGGCGTCGGTGGTCCCGAGGTGCTCCTGCGTCCGGTCGTAGATCGGGCCCATGGTCTCCGTCATGGCCCGATCTTGCAGATTCCCGAGGAAGGGAATGCCGAGCGTGAGCTCCTTCTGCAGCTCGCGGTCCTGCTTGAAGTCGTTGTGGAGGTTCGCCGCGGTGTAGAAGCGCGTCCGCGGATCGCTGGTGGCCTCCAGGTACCCTCCCCACGCGGCGAAGGGGTCGCGGATCTGCCGGCGCTCTTCCTCCGTGACGGGCCGGTCGAGCCGCGCGCGCATGACGAACTGGAGGTTGTAGTGGTCGTCCAACGGCACCCAGGCCCGCGCCGAGACGATCTGGGGATCGCTGGCCGCGATCATCGAGAAGAACGGCATGATGAATTGCGTGATGCGGTGCCAGTAGAGCCCTTCCGTGTCCGAGCGCCGCCGCGCCGAGTAGCAGGCGCCGTAGTCCGTGGGCAGCACTTCGAGCCGCGGCCGCTTGTCGCGATGATAGGTGCCGCGCTGCTTGCTGTCCGGCGTGCGCTTGGCGTGCACGAAATCGATGTGAGAGGAGTCGATGTCCCCCTCCAAGGCCTGCACCCAGTTGCACTCTTCCAGCATCATGAGCGGCGGGTAGACCTGCTCGGCGGGCAGCGTGTTGATCTCGAAGGCGGGAAGGGCCGGCGCCGTCTCGCCGGGACCCATGTAGGTCCAGATCACGCCGTTGACGTCGCGGCACGGATACGCGCGGGCGCGGACCTTGTCCTTGAAGGTGCTCTCCTCCGCTTCGTTCGGCATGTCGACGCAGCGCCCCCTGACGTCCCACTTCCAGCCGTGATACGAGCAGCGCAGGCCGCACTCCTCGTTGCGGCCGAAGAAGAGCGAGGCGCCGCGGTGGGGACAGTTGGCGGCCAGCAATCCGACCTCGCCCCGCGTATCGCGGAAGGCCACGAGATCCTCGCCCAGGAGGCGCACCTTCTTCGGCGGGCCGTCGGGCTCCGGCAACTCTGTCGAGGGCAGGCAGGGCATCCAGTAGTGGCGGAGCAGCTCGCCCATGGGCGTGCCGCGCCCGACCCGGCACAACAGCTCGTTGTCTTCGCTCGACAGCATCGCCTGTCTCCTTCTTGCGGTTACTGCCAGGTCGCGAACGCCATCCCGACCCCGCTCCCCGCCTCCGAACGATAGGAGGGGACATAGTCCACGAGCTGCATCTGCAGGTGCTCGAGCGCCCCGGCCGCCGTGATCCAGTTGCGGATCTCGGAGTTGCCGGACTCGAGCTTGGCGGCCGGCAGCGCGGCCAGCGCGTCCCCGTCCTTCTTGGTGAGAAGCTGGAGCAC
>JBKPBU010000393.1:0-3030 GCA_046727015.1 Candidatus Methylomirabilota bacterium
TGTCTCCTTGGAGTGCCCCAAGTCTGCCCTCGGCCCCCGGCGAAGTCAAAGGGGGCCGTGGTAAGGTGGCGCCATGCCGCGCCGGCTCTCACGCGCCGCTCTCGCCGTGGCCTTCGCGCTCCTGTGCGGCTGCTCTTCCACGTCATCAGGAACCGCAGGGGGTGGCGAGGCGCCGGCGCCCGTCGTGTGGAAGTTCGAGAGCGTGTCCTGGTACAACCGCTACTCGATGAACTCGACGATCGGGCCCACGGTCGTTGGAAAGACGGTGCTCTACGGCGGCACGTACGCCTATCAGAACACGAAGGCCTCGAAGCTGGCCGCGGTCGATGCCACGACAGGGACGGCGCGCTGGCGCATGGAGTACGGCGCCGCTTTCGGCCCCATGGTACTTGCGGACGGGACCATCGCCGTCGCCGCGGGGGACGGCGTCCTCGGCCTCGACTTCGGCTCGGGCGTCCAGCGCTGGGAAGTCCCCCTCCGCCCGCGCTCACTCACGGCGGCGGGGGACGTCGTGCTGCTCGCCGAACGCCAGACGATTCACGCCATCGATCTCGCCTCGGGCACGCGGCGCTGGCAGGTCACGTCGACCACGGATCCCGTCGCGGCCGGAGACGCCGCGCTCTTCATGGACGGCCAGACCCTCCGCGCCGTCGCGGCCGCGAGCGGCGCCGCTCGCTGGAGCCTCGAGCTGCCCGCGACGCTCGCCTATCCGCAGTCTCTCCGGGGCGACCACCTCTATCTTCTCGGGGCCTCCTCCCTCGGCTCCGTCAACATCAAGAGCCGGAGCCTCGAGTGGGTCGTGCCGCTCGGGAGCGCGCCGACCGCGGGAATCGCAGCGGCCGATGACACGCTCTACTTCACGACCCAGTCGTCTTCGGGAGCCTACGTCTTCCACGCCTTCGATCCGGCGACGCAGAAGGACCGGTGGAGCCGCGCGCTCGACTCGGGTTCTCGGGTGGCGCCGATCGTCATGGGCCCGCTCGTGGCCACGGCGGCCAACTCCAGCGCGGAGAGCCTCCTGGCGCTCTCGCGGGGCACGGGCACCGTCGCGTGGAGCGCGCGGGCGGGCTCTGTCCCCGTGCAGCCTGTCCTCGAGGGCAACGTGCTCTACGTCGCGGGGCAGGGGCCGAACCGCGTCTACGCCTTCCAGGCGGGCACGGGCGCCGTGCTCTGGAGCGGACGGCTCTGGGGTTGGCCCATGGGCATGGCGCTCACCGACGACGGCACGCTCCTCGTCAGCGCCGACAACCTTACCCTCTACGCCTACCGCACGCGCTAGCCTGCATGATTCACGAGCGCTTGTCGCACTCTTGGTCGCCCCCTCACCCTGCCCTCTCCCCCTCCGGGGGCGAGGGAATCGAAATGGCCCCCTCTCCCTCGGCGAGGGAGAGGGTCGGGGTGAGGGTGGCGCTGTCTTCGCGAATAATCTGGGCTAGGGGGCCTGGCGATTTGGAACTACTAACCTAAGACGCCCAGGACGTCCACTTTGACGTCGGTCGCGACCGCGACCGTGCGGTAGAGGGGTCAGCGGCTCTTCCAGATCTCCACGAGCTCTTCCGCCTGCCCCTGGCTCACGCCCCAGATCTCGAACGAGACGTTGATGGAGTGGAAACGGTTGGGCTCGGCGTTGGTGCGAATGCCTTTGATGGCGACCTGCATGCCCTTGACGGGCACCTTCTTCTCGAGCGCGTACTTCTCGATGAGCGTCACCCCGCAGGAGGAGACGCCGGCCAGAAACGCCTCGCCGTTGGTCAGCGCCTCGTTGGGGCCCGAGGGCGAGTCCAGCACGAAGTGATTGTGCCGCGCGCTGTTGAGCGCTCGGCCCGGCGTGCCGGTCGAGTAGGACCGAACCGTGTCGATCTTGACGTCCGGAGTCTTGTCAGCCCCCGTTGTCCCTTCAGCCATGTCCGCCCCCTTTCGCTCCGCCATTGTAGCAGGCGGCGCGTCCCAATCGGTTGACAAGGCGGCGGCGCCTCCCGCACGATGATTCCCACGAGTGGAGGAACGAGTGATCCAAACTGTCCGAACCGCCTGCGCCCATGATTGCCCCGACCAGTGCTCGCTGCTGGCCACCGTCGACGACGGCCGGCTGCTCAAGCTCCAGGGCGATCCCGACCATCCGATGACGGCGGGCTTTGCCTGCGCCAAGGTCAACCGCGAGCACGAGTGGGTCCATTCCCCGGATCGCGTGCTGACGCCGCTCAAGCGCAAGGGTTCGAAAGGCGAAGGCCGCTTCGAGCCGATCTCGTGGGCGCAGGCGCTCGACGAGATCGTCGGCCGCTGGCAGGCCATCATCGGCACGGACGGGCCGCTGGGCATCCTGGGCTACGCGTACAGCGCGCACCAGGGGCAGCTCAACCGCGGGCTGCTGCTGGGCCTCTTCCACGCGCTCGGCGTCACGCGGCTCCAGGCCGGCACCGTCTGCGACTCCTGCGCCGAGGCTGGATGGGACGCCGCGTGCGGCAGCGTCGGCGGGGCGGATCCCGAGACGGTGACGGAGTCCGATCTCGTCATCTCCTGGGGCGCCGATCTCCTCACGACCAACGTCCACATCTGGCCGCTCGTCGAGCGGGCCCGCGCGCGCGGCGCCAAGCTCGTGGTGATCGAGCCGCGGCGCAGCCGCACCGCCGAGCGCGCCGACTGGCATCTTCGCGTCAATGTCGGCACGGATGCGGCGCTGGCCCTCGGCGTGATGCACATCCTCGCCCGCGACGGCCTCTGCGATCGCGACTACATCGCCCGCGAGACGGTCGGCTTCGACAAACTCGAGGCGGAAGTCCTGCCGCGCTTCGATCCACCGCGCGTGTCGGCGATCACCGGCGTGTCCGTCGCCGACCTCGAGCGGCTCGCGCATCTCTACGGCCGCGCGAAGGCCCCTTTCATCCGCCTGGGCGAGGGCATGTCCCGCTGCGTGAACGGTGGCCAGGCCATTCGCGCCGTCGCGCTCCTCCCCGGCGTGACCGGCGCCTACAACCGCATCGGCGGCGGCGCGCTCCTGATGACGGCGACGGGCTTCGGCCTGGACAGCGG
>JBKPBU010000394.1:0-5063 GCA_046727015.1 Candidatus Methylomirabilota bacterium
ACGGGGTCGGGCTCGCGGTCAAGCCTGACGACCTGCTGGCGCGTGGATTCGTAGCCGCCCGCCATGATGCGTGTCTTGACCGGGGTCAGGCGTCCCGCGCTCCTGCTGACGCCGTCGCAGGCAATCCCGGCCCCCGCGAAGAGCCGCAGGACTTCGTCTCCAGCCGGATCGGAGCCCACGACGCCCACGGGCAGAACCGTCGCCCCCAGGGCGCGGACATTGTGGGCGGCATTCGCCGCTCCGCCCAACCGCACCTCGCGGTCGGTGAAGCGGAGGATGAGAACGGGCGCCTCGCGGGAGATCCGTGCGGGCTTGCCGTAGAGGTATTCGTCGGCGATGAGATCGCCGACGACGACGATCCTCGTGCCGGCGAACCCCGCGACGAGCCCGCGGAGCCGCTTCACCGGGAACATTGCCGTCCCGTCATTCCGGTAGCCTGGCGGATTTCCCGGCGCCTATTCTGGCCATCGCCCACTCGACGGCGTCGAAGAGATCCTCGGCGACATGGTCGGGCTTGACCGTCCACTCGTGACGCCGATATTCCCATTCACCGCGGCCGTAGCCGGTGAGCACGAGCACGGTTGCGGCGCCGGCCGCCTGGCCCGCTTCGACGTCCGAAGGTTTGTCGCCGACCATGATCGATCGGGACAGGTCCAGGCCCAGCTCCGCCGCCGCGCGAAGCAGGAGACCCGGCTTGGGCTTTCGGCACTCGCACGTCTCTCGGTACGGCGGCTCACCGGCTGTCGGATGGTGGGTGCACACGTAGAGCGCGTCGAGCCGCGCCCCGAGGGCGCCCAGCTGACGTTCGAGCTCGGCGTTGACGGCCGCGAGAGTCTCGTTGGAGAAATAGCCTCGCGCTATGCCGGCCTGGTTGGTCGCCATCACCGCCGCTATGCCTGCGGCATTGAGGCGCGCAATCGCCTCGGGCGTCCTCGGCAACACGCGTACCCGGCTGGGGTGGTTGATGTACCCCATCTCCTCGATGAGACACCCGTCACGATCCATGAACAGGGCAGGACGTCCCGAAAACTGTGCGGACATGAACGCAGTGTAATGTGCCCGTCAGGATTGATCAATGAAAATCCCGGTTTACTGGTCGAGTCACCCTGGTCGGGCCTTGAGGAGCCGGTAAATTCGCTCGAGCCCCTCGACCTGCGCGGCATACGTATACGGCTCAGCGGCCGCCCGCGCCTCCTGCGCCGCCCTCCCTGCGTCCAGATCGCGGATCGCGCGCAGGCCTCGGGCGATCACTTCAGGCTCGAGCGAGGCAGTCACCGCGCCGCTCACGCCGTCGCGCACGACTTCCGCCCCGCCGGTCGCGAAACTGGTGAGAACCGGTATGCCTGACGCCAGCGCTTCCAGATGCACGTTCCCGAACGGCTCGTAGCGGGCGGGCAGCGCCACGACATCGGCGGCGGCATAGATCCGCTCGACGTCCGGACGGGGCGCCATCCACGTCACGGCGCCGTCCAGGCCGAGCCGCTCAGCCAGTTGACGGTACGTCTCGCTTCGGCCCTTGCCCGCCACGAGCAGGCGTACGCCCCGGTCTCGGAGCGCGGCCACGGCCTCCATCAGGGGTCCGAGCCCCTTGCGCTCGAAGCCCGATCCGACGAACGCGACCAGCCACGATTCCCTCGGGATCCCGAACGCCTCGCGCATCTCTCCTCGCCAGCGCAGGCGATTGTCGGGATGGAAGCGGGCAAGGTCCACTCCGTTGTAGACCGTGGTGACGCTCTCCGCCGGCGTGTGGTAGAGACGCTCGATCTCGGCCTTGCCCCTCTCGGAGATCGCCACGATGTGGCGCGCGGCTTGGAGAGTGAAGATCCGACGTTCCAGCCACAAGAGAAGCCGATGCTGAGGATTTACTTGAAGTCCGCCCCTTCCCGCGGCCTCGAGATACGCCCTGTGACAGCCTTCGCCCGCTCGGTAGATGTCCTGCGTCAGGCATCGTTCGTGGCTCTGGACGAGGTCGTAGCCTCCCGCACGAATCGCTCTTCTTGCCGCCAGGGCGAAGCAGAGCTGGCGGAGCACCGAGGGCTGGCCAGGCACGGCCAGTCGGCGGAGGCGAGCCCCCGGCACCGGAAATTGCCCGGCCGTCGTGACGAGGTCGACGTCGTAGCCGCCGCGCGCGACGAGGGCGTTGAGGAGGCCAGCCGTGGACGTCTCGACACCGCCGTGGAAGGAAAAGGGGCGGCAGATGACGGCGAGCCTCATGCGTTGGCCCTGTGCTTCGCCATCACGCGCTCGATCAGCGGGAAGAGATCGCGCCGCGCCGACTGGAAGCTGTAGCGCTCCACGCAGCGCTCGCGGGCCCGGGATCCCAGCGCCTCCGCTTCGGCGGGACGGTCGAGCAGCCTGGCCATGGCGGCGGCCAGCCCCGACACGTCCCCCGGCTCGACGAGGAGACCGCAGCCCTCGAGAATCTCCGGGATCATGGATACGCGCGTGGACACCACGGGACGTCCGAGAGCCATGGCGTCGAAGATCTTGGCCGGGACCTGGCCGAGGGTGTCGGACGTTGCCCGCTGGGGAACGGCCACCACGTCGGCCGCCGCGAGGAGCGACGGAATCTCCTCGAACGGCACCCATGGCAGGAGGGTGGCGGCGGGGCACCGCCCGCGAATCCGCCGGCCCGCGGCGCTGTCGGGGCTCGCCCCCACCACGACCAGCGACACGTTCGCCCGCGCGAGGGAAGTCACCGCCGCCGCGAGGTCGTCCAGGCCCTTGTAACCGCGCGGTGTCCCGAGGAACATCACGACGCGCTTGCCCTCCAGCCCGAGGCGACGGCGACCTTCAGCAGCATCCGCGCAGCCTGGTTTCCACGCGTCCGTGTCCCGGACATGCGGGATCAGGGTGCCACCGAAGCGCTCCTGGAGGAACCGGGAGGCTACCGTCACCCCGTCGGCGAGCGCGGTCAGGCGCTCGCAGAGCCAGGTCCACGGCAGGCCATCCGGGTTGCCGAGATTGAGCGCGCGCCCGACGGTGCCCCAGAAGCCCGACCGGATGTAGAAGCCCAGCTCCCAGTCGTCTATGTCGAGCAGCAGCGGGCGCTTTCCGGCGACTCGCTTGAGATAGCCGACGCCCGCGCTCCCGATCCTCGTCTTGGACGCGTAGATGAGGTCGCCATCGGCGCGGCGCGCGAGATCGGCCATGGTGGCCATGAACCCCGGCATGCGTCGGGTGGGGACGCTCGTGTAGCGAACGGGGCCGGCAGCCACGGGCATCCAGACTCCGGGCAGAGACCGCGGTCCGATCACCTCGACGGAGCCGAGGGGCTCGAGCAGTCTCGCGAGGAGATCGGCGCGGCCGGCGGCATTGCTGCTGACGTCGGGGCACAACACCGAGACCTTCATGATAGGGCCGCGAGCCTCCGGTAGTGATCGATCAGGCGCGCCGTCAGGCGGGCGCCGGTCAGCCGCTCCTGGGCGAGGGCGGCCGCCCCATCGCCCAGCCGCCGCCGAAGCGCGCCGTCATCCAGCAGGCGATCCAGTGCGCGGGCCAGCTCGGGTGCGTCGCCGCCGGGCACGAGCAGTGCCGACTCACCATCCGTCAGCACCTCGGCCGCGACGCCGACGCGGCTGGCGATGACCGCGCGTCCGGCCGCCAGGTACTCGAAGAGCACCCGCGACATCCCGTCGGATTCGAGAGGAGGATAGAGGGCAATGTCGAGAGCTCCCACCACGCGAGCCGGGTTTCCGACGAAGCCCAGGAAGGAGGTGCGGGCGCCGAGTCCGGCGCGCGCGATGCTCTCGCGAGTCGCGGCTTCGAAGGGGCCGCTCCCGACGAAAAGGAGGTGAAAGGCCCGTCCCGAGGCGGCAAGGCGACGAGCCGCCTCGACCACCACTGCATGGCCCTTCATGATCCGGAAGCCGGACAGGAGCCCGACAATTGGCACCTCGACTGGGGGCAACCCGATTGGGGGCAGCCCGACGGGCAGGCCCAGCTCCCGGCGAAGGTCGGCGCCGTCCTGCCCGGGCCGGAAGCGCTCCCCGTCCGCGCCCCCTGGCAGCGCCACCACGCGATCATGAGGCAGGAGCCCGGCCGCGATGCACTGGCGGCGGATGGCTTCGCTGACGGTGACGACGAGGTCCGTTGCCTGGCTGTAGAGCCAGCGGTTCAAGACATGCGGTCGTATCGGCTGGACGATGTGGCGGGTGCGGACGAGGGGCCGTCTCGTCCGGGCCACGCGGTTCGCGACGGCGGCCAGCCAGTGTTCCTTGCCGCGATGGACATGGACGACGTCGGCGCCGGAGAGCCACGCGCGCACCGCTTTCACATCGCGCGCGTCGGCGGCGGGTCGGAGCCCCGAGCGGAGGCTCAAGGTCTCGATCCGCTGCACGCCCTCCTCACGCGCGCGCGACATGACACGCTCCTCGGTGCCGCGCCGACAGACGAGTGTGGCTTCGTGACCGGCGCGCGTCAGCTCGCGACACACCCGCGCGGCCCAGTAGGCGTCGGAGGACCAGCCACCACACGAGACGAGGTGCATGATCTTCACAGTGCCGCGCGCAGTCTCCGGATGGACTCGAGGTAGATCGCCTCCATGGCGGCCGCGTGGCGCTCCGGCGTGAAGAGGTCCAGGGCGCGCCGCCGCCCGGCCTCGCCCATGGCGCGCGCCTCCTCGGGGCTGGACAGGAGGCGCGCCAGGGCGGCCGCCACCGCCGCCGGGCTCGGCTCATCGAGCAAGAGACCCGTCTCATCGTGGACCACTGCATCGGGGAGCGCACCCACGCGTGCGGCCAGGACGGGCCGCCCCGCCGCCATGGCCTCGAGAGCGGCGCGGCAGGACTCGTCCGAGCCCGCTCCCATGAGAACGAACACGTCGAGAGCTCCGAGCACCCCGGGCAGGTCCGAGTCGCGATAGCCGGCGAAGAGCACCCTGCGCTCGAGACCGAGGCGCTTGACGAGGCCCTCGAGCGCATCGCGCCGCTCGCCCTTCCCGACCAGGAGCAGCCGCGCGTCGCCGCGCCCGGCCGAGAGCAACCGGAAGCCCTCGATGAGAGCCTCGTGCCCCCGGCCGGCAGCCAGTCGCGCGACGCAGCCGACGAGGGGCGCCTGGGCCA
>JBKPBU010000395.1:0-2500 GCA_046727015.1 Candidatus Methylomirabilota bacterium
GGTACTGGTAGTCCTGGCTCTCTTCGCTGACGAGCCCGTGCTTGTCGAGCCACTCGTGGGGGCCGGAGAAGTTCGCGATGTAGACCGCGACGTGGTAGCCGTCGTAGGCCGGGATGGGTGCCGAGGTCTCGCGGAAGACGAGCTCCTGGCGCTGGCCAATCCTCACGTGCGCGGCTACCCCCTCCGCGTCGGGCGTCACCGCGGCGGGAGCACCCATGACCTGCTGGTAGAAACGCGCGATGCCGGCGGCGCGCCCGGGCTCGACCGGAAATTCTACGTGACTGATGCCGAGGGTCCAGTCTCCGAAGGCGGGGCCGGCGGCGTAGAGCCGGAGACGGTTGCCCCAGGGCGCGGTGACCGCGACGTACTTGTCCTCGACGCTGAAGGCGAACTTGGTGCCGGCCAGCAGGTCGCGAACGCTTCCCAGCCGCGTCGTGAGCGCCTCGAGATCGGGCACCACGATCTCGACGTGGCCCCGCATGAGGTTCGGCTCGCCGGTCGGCAAGTGGAATTGCGTCTGACCCATGTTGATCCACATGTTCTCGACCCCGACCATGATGTACGGATCGCGCGTGAAGCCCAGGCCCTGGATGTAGAAGGCCGTGGCGAGACGCTGGTCGGGCACGCGGACGTTCACGTGCTCGAGCATGAGGATGTTGCCGACGTCCTGCTGGTGCCGGTCGTAGCGCTTCATGGCGATCCTCCTCGCGGGCGGGTGTGAGGCCTATCCTAGCCCAGGGCGCACCCGGAAGCCAGATGGAGAATTTTACGATATAGTCCCGCCCATGGGCACCGGGACCCCCACGGACGCTGGAAGCGAGTACGTCGAGCGCGCGCGCCGGCTCGCCCCGCAGATCGAGGACTGCGCGGACCAGATTGAGCAGGAGCGGCGCTTGGTCGGGCCCGTGCTGGACGCGCTCTTCGAGGCGGGCATGTTCCGGCTGCTGCTGCCCCGCTCGCTCGACGGGGCCGAGGTCGACCCCGCAACCTTTGCGCAAGTGATCGAGGAGATCGCCAAGGCCGACGCCAGCACGGCGTGGTGCATGTGCCAGGCCTCCGGCTGCTCGATGTCAGCCGCCTATCTCCCGCCTGACGTCGCGGTCGAAGTCTTCGGCAGGGATCGCCGCGCCGTCCTCGCCTGGGGTCCGGGACCCGACTCGCGCGCCGTGGCCGTCGACGGCGGCTATCGCGTGACGGGCACGTGGAGCTTCGCCAGCGGCTGCCGTCACGCCACGTGGCTGGGGGGTCACTGCCCGATCTATGCGCAGGACGGAAGCCGACTCCGGACCGGCGCGGGCAAGGCGGTCGAGCGGACGATGCTGTTTCCGGCCGCGAGCGCGCGGATCGTCGACGTCTGGCACGTCAGCGGGCTGAAGGGGACGGGCAGCGATGCCTTCACCGTGTCGGATCTCTTCGTGCCGCACGAGTACTCGATCTCGCGCGACGACCCGGCCGAGCGCCGCCAGCCGGGCCCGCTCTACTGCTTCCCGACCGGCTCGCTCTACGCGTCCGGATTCGCGTCGGTGGCGCTCGGCATCGCCCGGCGCATGCTGGACGGGCTGGTGGAGCTCGCCAGGGAGAAGACGCCGCGGGGATTCAAGCGGACGCTCCGCGACAGCGCGGTGATTCAGTCCCAGGTGGGCTACGCCGAGGGGCAGCTGCAATCGGCGCGGCATTTTCTGCTGGGCTCCCTCGAAGAGATCTGGCGGGCGGTCGGCCGCTCGGGCGCCCTCACGCTGGACCAGCGCGTCCGGATCCGGCTGGCCTCGACCTACGCGATTCACCAGGCGAAGGCCGTAGCCGACATGACGCACCACGCGGGCGGGGCGACCTCCATCTTCATCGAGAGTGCGTTCGACCGCGGGTTCCGCGACATCCACGCCGTGACCCAGCAGCTCCAGGGCCGCCAGACGCATTTCGAAACGGTCGGCCAGTTCCTGCTCGGTCACGAGCCCGACACGACCTTCTTATAGGGGTCAGGTCTTACAATCCAACATTTCAGCGGTGCGCGACGACGACTTCTCGGGCAGAATGTTGGATTGTAAGACCTGACCCCAAGAGAGGAGCCGATGGACCGTAAGCGCGTTGGCATCCTGATTTTCCCGGACGTGGAGGTCCTCGACTTCTGCGGGCCGTTCGAGGTGTTCTCGGTGACCCGGCTCAACGAGGACGCTCGGCGCGAGGAGTCGTCGCCCTTCGAGGTGCTGCTGGTGGCGGAGACCCCGGAGACCGTGGTCGCGACGGGCGGCTTGAAGGTGATCCCCGACGTCACGCTCGACACGTGCCCACCGCTCGACATCCTGGTAGTGCCCGGCGGCTGGGGCACCCGCGCGGAGGCCAAGAATCAGCGCCTGCTGGACTGGATCGCGGAGCGCGGCCGCTCGGTCGAGACGCTGACGTCGGTCTGCACGGGCTCGATGCTGCTCGGCCACGCGGGGCTGCTGGATGGACGGCGCGCCACGACCCACTGGCGTTCGCTCGACCGGATGCGGGACGCCTT
>JBKPBU010000396.1:0-2662 GCA_046727015.1 Candidatus Methylomirabilota bacterium
ACTCGAGCCCGGACTCGGACCGCATGCTCGAGGAGCAGCGCGCCACGACCGACACCGCCAAGCGAGTGGCCCAGTGGAAGGATCTCCAGCGCCTGTGGGCGCAGGAGGTGCCGATCATCTTCCCCTATGCGATGCGCACCCGCTTCAATGCGTGGCGGCCCAACGTGAAGGGCTTCCAGGCCATGGCCAACTCGTCGCGGATCTACCTGCGCGAGACCTGGGTCGAGCGCTGAGCCCGACGCGGTGATGGCGCCCAGGATAGCCCGGGCGCCGTCACCGCCGGACGAGGTGTCGTGAAGTGCGTCGCTATATCGCCGTCCGGATGGTGTCGCTCATCCCGATCCTGTTCGGGGTGTCGCTGCTCGTCTTCGCCATGCAGGCCCTGGTGCCCGGAGACATCGTCGACATCATGATGGGTGGCGACCAGGCCTTCGGCGACAAGAACGCCGAGGCGCGGATGCGCCGGCAGCTCAACCTCGACCGCTCCGTGCCCGAGCGCTACGTTCTGTGGCTCGGGGGAATGCTGCGCGGCGATCTCGGCACGTCGTTCGTATCGGGCAAGCCCGTGCTCGGGGAAATCCTCCGCCGGCTGCCCGTGAACCTCGAGCTGGCGGCGCTCGCCATCGCGATGGCCCTCGGCCTCGGCATTCCCATCGGCACGCTGTCCGCCGTCCGCCGCGACACCTGGACGGACGCCGGAATCCGCTTCGGCTCGGTGCTCGGCTACTCGCTGCCGAATTTCTGGGTGGCGACGCTCACCGTGCTGGCCGGGTCGCTGCTCTGGCCCGGCATGCCGATTCTCCAGTACGTGCCCTTCACGGAGAGCCCGGGCCGGAACCTGACGCTGGTGCTGATCCCGTCGTTCGTGCTCTCGCTCACGGTGCTGCCGCTGATCGTGCGGATGACGCGCGCCTCCGTCCTGGAGAACCTGCGTCTCGACTATGTCCGCACCGCCCGGTCCAAGGGCCTGCCCGAGCGGAGCGTGGTATACCGTCACGTGCTCGCCAACTCGCTCGTCGCCGTGCTCAATGTCACGGGCGTGCAGATGGGCGTGCTGATCGGCGGCCTCGTGCTGACCGAGGAGATCTTCATCCTGCCCGGCATCGGCAGGCTGCTGCTCGAGTCCATCCAGAAGCGTGACTTCCCGGTCATCACGGGCGCCACGCTTTTCCTCGCCACCGTCTTCGTCACGATGAACCTGGTGGTGGATCTCCTCCATGCCGCCCTCGACCCCCGTGTCCGTCGCTGAGCCGGTTGCCGTCCCCGGTGTCGGCGGCGTCGCCGTGTCGGCGACGTCGCGCCCCGCGGGCCACTTCTGGCGCCAGCTCTGGCGTCGGAAGACCGCGGTGCTGGGCCTCACGCTTGCCGCCGTCGTCCTCCTGGGGGCTCTGCTGGCGCCGTGGCTGGCGCCCGAGGATCCGCTCGCCATGAGCCCTCGGCGCTTTGGCGCGCCGTCCGCCTCGGCGTGGCTCGGCACCGATCAGTTCGGCCGCGACCTCCTGAGCCGGCTTCTCTACGGCGCCCGCGTGTCGATGGCGGTGTCCATCGCGGCGGTCGGGATGGCGACTCTCATCGGAGGCGCCATCGGGCTCTGCGCCGGCTACTTCGGGGGGCGGGTCGATCTCCTGCTGATGCGAGGCGTGGACGTGCTCATGGCGTTCCCGACGCTGCTCCTGGCGCTGGCAGTGGTCGCGACCTTCGGCGGGAACACCCGGAACCTCATCCTGGCCGTCACGCTCGCCTACATCCCCATCTTCGCCCGCGTGATCCGCGGCAGCGCGCTGTCGGTGAAGCAGAACGACTTCGTGGAGGCGTCGCGCGCGCTCGGGGCTCGGGACGGCCGGATCATCCTGCGCGCCGTCCTGCCCAACGTGCTGGCGCCGATCATCGTGCAAGCGACGTTCAACCTGTCCACGGCGATCATGATCGAGGCTGCGCTGTCGTTCCTGGGACTGGGCGTCCAGCCCCCCGCTCCGTCGTGGGGCAGCATGCTGAGCGAGGCGCGCAACTTCATGGAGCTGGATCCGTGGCTGGCGCTCGCCCCGGGCGGCGCCATCACGCTCGCCGTGCTCGGCTTCAATCTCTTCGGCGACGGCCTGCGCGATATCCTCGACCCGCGCCTCGCGGGTGAGGCTTGAGAGGCGCTCACTCGGGGGGCAGAAGCTCTTTCAGCTCCTCGCGGGACTCAAGCCGGCGGTCAAGACGGCGAGCAGGAATGACCTCAGGTATGGTATTGGGGCCTCCCGGTTCGGGTTCGACGGCAACGTGCCGTCGGGTAGTCTATCAGCGTGCGGCGTTGTCGGTAGCGGGTGCACAGGCGAGAAAGGAACGGCCACCATGCCAGCTCGCAGTGGACAGGCGTATGTCGAGTCGCTCAAGAAGAACGCCCCGTGCGTGTACCTCGGCGGGCGGCGGATACCCGACGTGACGGCCGAGCCCATTTTCCAGGAGCCGATCCGTGCCATTGCCGAGCAGTACGACATGCAGCTCGACCCGGCGTACAGAGACATCATGACCTACCCCTCGCCGAGCACGGGCGAGCCCGTGTCGACATCGTTTCTCGTGCCTCGCACGCGCGAAGATCTCGTGAAGAAGCGCAAGCACTTCAAGCTGCGCGCCGATCACAACTTCGGCTTCTTGGGCCGGGCGCCCGACTTCATGA
>JBKPBU010000397.1:0-8398 GCA_046727015.1 Candidatus Methylomirabilota bacterium
GAAGTTCACGATGGAGAAGCTCGGCCTCGTCCTCGGCAACATCGTCCTTCGCGACGAGGCCGTCTCGCCGCCCGCGACCTGGCGCATCCAGGGGCTGACCATCGACGCGGGCGATCTCACGACGCGCGCCGGACAGCCGGCGGGCCACCTCGCGATACAGACGAAGATCGGCGAGTCGCCGTTCCAGCTCAGCTCGAACGAGATCCGGCTCGCGCCGGGCGCGGTGTCGCTGGGGCTCGGGATCAAGGACTTCGACCTGACCCAGGTCTTGCCCTACGTGCCGCCCACCGTGGCGGCCGGGCCGTATGCCGGCCGTCTCGGCTTCAATATCCGGATCGGGATCGAGCGCGGGGCGGAAGGCGTCACGCGAGCGGTGGTGACGGGGGACATGAGCCTCGACGACGTGCAGCTCATCCGCCCCGGCGGCGCGGCGCCGTTCATGACCGTGCCGCGCCTGCGGGTGAAGCTGAAGGAGGCCGATCTCCTCACGCGGATCATCGTGGTCTCGGACGTGGAGATCGAAGGATTGAAGGTGCAGGCGCAGCGGGACAAGAAGGGGATGATCGATCTCCTCCAGCCGACGGGGCCGCCGCCCGCCCCCACGCCGAAAATCGTCGTGACGGAAGCCCCGCATGCCGAGCCGGAAGGGCCGGCCGTCAAGTTCCTGCTGGAGCGGCTGGCGCTCAGCAAGGGCACGGCCACCTTCGTGGACGACGCGGTGTCGCCGCGCGCGACCCTGGTGCTCGGCGACCTCAGCTTCACGCTCGAGAGCCTGGCATGGCCGGTGGTCGGCCCCGCCAGTCTCACGGCCGGCGCCAATCTGCCCGGCGGTGGACGCCTGGACATCAAGGGCTCGCTGATCCCGCAGCCTGTGGATGTCACCTGGACAATGACGGTGCGCGACGCGCCCATCGAGCCGTACCAGCCCTACCTGCCGGTGCCGGCGCGCTTCTCCGGGCGCTACAACGGCGACAGCAAAAACCGCGTCGCGTTCAAGGACGGGAAGACGATCCTCACCTCCAAGGGCACGAGCTGGGCCGACAAGTTCGAGGCGCGGTTCCCTGACGCCCAGCGCCCCACGCTCACGATCGAGCGGATGGACCTCGTCAATATCGACCTCGACTGGCCGAAGAGCGTCCGCCTGGCCAAGGCAGGCTTCCGCCGGCCACGGGCCGAGATCGAGCGCGGCAAGGACGGCCACCTCGACATCGTGAAGTTGTTTGGCGGGCCGGCCGCGCCGACCGGCGACACCGCGCCGGCCGGGGCCGCACCGCCGCCGCCCGCGCCGCCCCCCGCCGCCAAGCCGCCCGTCGAAAAGCCGAAAGGCCTGCTCGAGACCATGAGCATCCAGTTCGACGAGATCCGCCTCGAGGATGGCTCCGTGCGCTTCCTCGACCGCACCACCGAGCCGGCCTTCTCGGAGGATATGTCGAAGATGGACCTGAAGGTCACGGGGCTCGGGAACAAGCCCGACCAGCGCGCGAAACTCGTCTTCACCAGCGCCATCGGCGCCGACGGCGCTCTCGACGTCCGCGGCGATCTGGGCGCCGTGGGCGCGCCGCTCTACCTGGACCTGGTGGGCGAGATCCGCGACCTCAAGCTGCCCGCCGTCAACCCCTACGCCGACCAGACCCTGGCGTGGCTGATCCGGCAGGGTAATCTTCAATACAAGTTCAATCTCAAGGTCGAGAACGACCAGATCACCTCCATGAACGAGGTCGTGGTCCAGAAGCTGCGCGTGGCCAAGTCCACCCGCCCAGACGACCAGGTCAAGTCACGCCTCGGGCTGCCGCTGGGTCTCATCGTCGCGCTCATCAAGGACGCCGACGGCAACATCACGGTGAAGGTCCCGGTCGGAGGCTCCTTGAAGGACCCGAAGTGGGACCTGGCCGAGACCATCTGGGCGTCGATCAAGAATGTCCTCGTCAACGTGCTGAAAGCGCCCTTCAGGCTGATCGGCCGCCTCTTCTCGAGCGAGGACAAGATCGAGGAGCCCAAGGTCGATCCGGTCACGTTTCCCCCGGGCAGCATGGTGCTCACGCCCAGCATGGAGCAGCATCTCGTGCGGGTGGCGGACTTCATGCGGCAGACGCCGTATGTCACGCTGACCACGCATCCGGTGGTGGTGCCCGCCGACGTGGAGGCTCTCAAGTCGGCCGAGGTAGCGGCCAGGCTCCAGCAGTTCGCCAAGGAGAAGGGAATCGGCGATCCGCCGAAGATACTCGCCGCCTATTTCAAGGAGAAGCTGCCGGATGAGAAGCCGCCGAAGACCGTCGAGGAGCAGCTGCAACTGCTCCGCGAGCGTGAGCCCGTGCCCGAAGCCAAGGTCAAGGAGATGCAGGAGCAGCGCGTCGCCGTCACCAAGGAGCGGCTCATCAAGAGCGAAGGCATCCAGGACAAGCGTCTGCCCGCGGGCGAGCCCAAGAAGCCCGGCGATGGCGCCGCGGAGGGCAGGGTCGAGTTCAGCATCGATGCGGGCGAGGAGGAGTAGCGCTCGCGCCGCGCCGCCGGCAATGCTCTGATATAATCCCGCTCCATGAGAGTCCTCGCGCTTCACCCCGACAGGTGCACCGGCTGCCTCCGGTGCGAGTTGGCCTGCTCCTACATGCAGACGGGCACCTACCAGCCTTCCAAGTCCGTGATCCGCGTCTCCCCGTTCGAAGGCTACACGTCCTACGCCCCCTATACGTGTACGCAATGCGCCGAAGGCTGGTGCATGACGGCCTGCCCGGTGGGGGCGATCCGGATCAACGCCGCCGGCGCCAAGGACGTGGTCGACGACAAGTGCGTGGGCTGCAAGCTCTGCACGATCGCGTGTCCCTACGGGACGGTCTTCTACGACCCGGACACGGCCAAGGCCTACAAGTGCAACCTCTGCGAGGGGCACCCGGCCTGCGTGGAGGCCTGCCCGACCGAGGCGATCACGTTCGACGAGGGGGAGAACAAGGACTGGATCGGCGATTTCGCCGCCGAGCGGACGTCGCGCGTGCTGGCCCGCGAGGTGGCGTGATGGCCGCGCGTCATCTGATCATCGGCGGCGGCACCGCCGGCCTCAACGCCATCCGGACCATCCGGGAAGAGGACGGCGGCGCGTCCGAGATCACGCTCGTGTCCGCCGAGCGCCCCTATTCCCGCATGGTCCTGCCGTACTACCTGGGCGCCTCCATAGCCGAGTCCCACGTCTACACCGCCACGCCCGCCTCGCTCGCCGCGTGGAAGGTCAAGACCATGCTGGGCCGCCGAGCCAAGTCGCTGGACGCCGCGGCTCGCAAGCTGACGCTCGACGACGGCGCCACCGTTGAATACGACGACTGCCTCATCGCGACCGGCTCACGCGCGGCGCGGCCGCCCGTCGACGGCGCCGAGGGCCCGGGGGTCCATTCCTTCTGGACGCTCGACGAGGCGCGCGCCGTCATCGCCGGCGTCCAGCCCGGGACGAAGGTCGTCATGGTCGGGGCGGGCTTCATCTCGTTCACGATCCTGAACGCCATCCTTGCGCGCGGCGCTCACCTCACGATCGTCGAGGTCGCCCCGCGGATCCTGCCGCGCATGGTGGACGAGGCCTGCGCCCGGGTCGTCGCGGCCTGGCTCGAGCGCCACGGCGTGACGCTGCGGGTCGGCGCGACGCTCACGAAGATCGAGGATTGGAAGGGCAGGCCGAAGCTCTCCTTCAAGAAGGGCGAACCGATCTTCGCCGACGTCGTCATCATGGCCACCGGCATCCGGGCGAACCTCGAGTGGCTCGAAGGCTCCGGCATCGAGGTCTCGGCCGAGCCCGGCGGCGGCGTCCTCGTCGACGACCATCTGCGGTCGAGCGTCAAGAGCGTCTACGCGGCGGGCGACGTGGCGCGCGGCCCGAACCTGCTCACCGGCGCCCTCGAGGTCCACGCCATCGAGCCCACCGCGCAGGAGCACGGGCGGGTGGTCGGCGCCAACATGTCCGGCCGCGACCTCGCCTACCGCGGCAGCCTCATCATGAACATCGTCGAGGTCTGTCACCTGGACATCGCCTCGTTCGGCCAGTGGGACGACCCGAAGGCCGAGGTCTTCACGGCCACGCGCGCCGACCGCTCGCAGTACCGCAAGCTGCTCTTCCGCGGCGGCAAGCTCAACGGCGCCATGATCTGCGGTCCCGCGGGCGACATCTGGAGCACCAACGACGTGGGCATGCTCAAAGGCCTCGTCTATTCGGGCGTCGACCTCTCGGCCTGGAAGGCGCACCTGAAGAAGAACCCCTTCGACATCAAGCCCGCGTTCCTCGCGACCCACACGGTGAGCAAGCTTCTGCCGGTGAGCGTGCTGGGCCGCCCGTCTCAATCACCCCAGCTTCCCCATCAGGTGATGGTCCAATGAGCCCGACCGCGACGGCAGCTCGTCCCGCCAAAAAGGCCGCACCCGCTCCCGCCTCCGTGCCCGGCTACGCGGGCAAGCTGTTGCGGGTCAACCTCTCGTCCGGCAAGATCTGGACGCAGCCGTGGGCGGAGGACATGCGCGCGTACGTGGGCGGCGTGGGTCTCGGCGCGAAGATCCTGTACGAGGAAGTCGGCCCCAAGGTCCATTGGGACCATCCCGACAACCGGCTCATCATGGCCACGGGCCCGCTGGCGGGGCTGCCGGTCTGGGGCACGGGCGGGCTCACCGTCGTCACGCGCGGCGCGCAGACCGATGGAGGGACGTCGACGCAGGCCAACGGCTTCTTCGGCGCCGCGCTCAAGTATTCGGGCTATGACGCCATCGTGATCCAGGGGCAGGCCAAGAAGCTCTCCTACCTCTACATCAACGACGACACGGTCGAGATTCGCGACGCCGCGAAGCTCAAGGGCAAGGACACCTGGGAGACGCAGCAGGCGCTCGAGGCCGAGCTCGGGCTCTCCGGGCACCGGCTGTCCGTGTACTCCATCGGGCCCGCGGGCGAGAACATCGTCCGCTTCGCCGCGATCCAGGGCGACTACGGCCACGTCGCCTCCAAGAACGGCTGCGGCGCCGTCATGGGGAAGAAGAAGCTCAAGGCCGTGTGCATCGTGCGCGGCACCAAGGCGCTCACGCCGCACGATCCGCGCGGGCTCGTCCAGGCGGCGGACGATATCGCGCACGACCTCAAGACCGATCCGGGGGCCTCGACGCTCTACCGCTGGGGCACGCTTCCCGGAGTCTCCAACCTGTACAAGCTGGGCGTGCTGCCGATCAAGAACTACACGACGAACCTGACCACGGTGGACATGACGACGTGGGAGCCGGCCAAGCTCCGCGCGGGCTTCGACCACCGCGGACACCAGTGCAACGCGTGCGGCATGCACCACTGCCACATTCAGGTCATCGGCAAGGGGCCCAAGGCCGGCGAGTTGGTCGACGAGCCGGAATACGAAGGATGGTCGGGCGCCGGCTGGCAGATCGGTCTCACCGACAAGGAAGCCATCACCTGGCTCAACACGCGACTCGACCGCGCGTGCGTGGACGTGAACGAGTTCGGCTGGGTCTGCGGCTGGGTCATGGAGTGCATGGAAAAAGGGTATCTCACCGAAAAGCAGGTCGGCTTCAAGCTGGCCTGGGGCGACGTGGACGGTGCGTACCGGCTCCTCCAGATGATCAGCCACCGCGAGGGCTTCGGCGACCTGCTGGCCGAGGGCGTCAAGCGCGCCTCGGAGAAGATCGGCGGTGAGGCCGCCAAGTGCGCCGTCTATACGAAGAAGGGCGCGTCTCCACGTGGCCATGATCACCGCGCGCGGTGGGAGGAGATGCTGGACACCTGCACCGCCTCCAACGGAACCATGGAGAGCGCGAACGCGACCCACCAGACCGAGATCGGCCTGCCCGGCCGCATCAACCCCTTCAACGGCGAAGAGGTCGCCCGGATGGTCGGCGGCATCCTCGGCCGGAAGCACTTCGAGGACTCGCTGGGCGGCTGCATCTTCACGTTCCGCACGCGCGTCGAGATGTTGGCCCGCGCGCTCTCGGCCGCCACGGGCTGGACGTACACGCTGGCGGACGCGATGCTCATGGGCCGCCGGACGGCCGCGATCTTCCGCGCCTTCAACCTGCGCTGTGGCATCGGCACGGATGTCGAGTACCCGTCGGCGCGCTACGGCTCCCGGCCGGTGGACGGGCCCGCGAAGGACCACAACGTCATGGACCAGTGGGAGCGCATGCGTGAGGTCTGGTACGAGACGGTCGGTTACGACATCAAGACCGGCAAGCCCACGCGCGAGACGCTCAAGAAGCTCGGTCTCGACTGGCTCGCCAAGGACCTGTGGCGCAAGTAGGCTCGACGCCCGGGCTCGCCATCCCCATCGAGGTCACCACGTGGGTGACCAGGCACGTGGGCGGTGACGGCTCGGGCAGCAGGCTCTTCACCGAGCCCTTCGCCCCGGGGGAGACGGTGCGGGAGGTCCTGCGGCGCTGGTCCGCGCGCCTCCCCGAGCTCGACGCGGCGCTCTGGAGTCCCGACCACACCCAGCTCGGCGAGCACATCGAGGTCGTGATCAACGATGCCGTGCTGGGCGTCACGCACGAGCTCGACTCTCCGCTGAAGCAGGGCGATCGCATCACGCTGCTCGGGCAGTTCATGGGCGGCTAGTGCCGGGCCGCACCGCGCGCTGGCCGCTGCCGGCGGCCTCGCTTCTGCTCGTCGCGCTCGTCGCCTGGTACTTCCTGATAGGTACCCCGCAGTACTCCGTCTATCGCCTGACCGGAGCCCTCCACGACCGCGACGCGACAGGGGCCGAGCGCTTCATCGACGTCAATCGCGTCGCGCAATCGGCGAGTGACGTGATCGTGGTGGACTACCTGACCCGCGAGCCGAGGGCGGCGAAGGCCCTCGAGGCCCTCGGGCAGGGCGGGGCGCGTGCCACCGCCGCGCGGGCCCTCGAACCGCTCGTGGCCTCACGCGTGCGCGCCGAGATCAAGAAGATGGCGGACCGAGGTGGCTCGGGGCCGGGCGGGTTCGTGTTACCGGCCGGCATCGTCGCGGCCTTCTGGGAGCCCCAAGTCGCGCGCGACGGCTCAGACGTTTGGCTCACGTACACGGACCACCGCGGAGGCCAGACCAGATTCAAGGCGAGCCAGCAACCCGACCGCTCCTGGATGATCACGGAGTTCGACCGCGAGTGGGTCCGGCGTCATTTAAGGGACGCTCCAGCCGGCTAGATCCTCTGTTCGGGCTCGGTTTTTCGGGGGTTTGGGCAGTTCTGGCTTGACTCCCTGCGGCGCCTCGTGGTACTTGACCTTGCGGGCTCGGCGCAGTTCCCCCACTCTTTTGTCCCGCGCGAGGGTCGACCATGGCGCAAACCGTTGGAATGATTGGGCTTGGAATCATGGGCCGCCCCATGGCCAAGAATCTCCTCAAAGCCGGCTATCCCCTGGTTGTCCACAGCCGCAGCGAGGGGCCCGTGCAGGAACTGGTCGGCGCGGGCGCCAAGGCGGCCGCCTCTCCGAGGGACGTCGCGGGGCAGGTGGAGGTTCTCATCACCATGCTGCCGAACTCTCCCGACGTCGAGCTGGTGGCGCTCGGCCGTGACGGCATCATCGAAGGGGCCAAGAAAGGCTTGCTCTATCTCGACATGTCGACGATTTCTCCTCTCGTGTCGCAGAAGGTCGGCAAGGCTCTCGGGGTCAAGGGCGTGAGGATGCTCGACGCGCCCGTGTCGGGCGGCGAAAAGGGCGCCATTGACGCCGCGCTCAGCATCATGGTGGGCGGAGAGAAGGCCGACTTCGACGCCGCGCTCCCCATCTTCCAGGTGCTGGGCAAGACCATCACGCATCTGGGGCCACTGGGCGCAGGTGGCTTCACCAAGCTCGCCAACCAGATCATCGTCGCGATCAACCTGACGGCGCTCGGCGAAGCGCTGACCCTCGCAAAGAAGGCGGGCCTCGATCGGGCGCTCACCCTCAAGGCGCTCGGCGGCGGCCTGGCCGGCTCGAAGTGCCTCGACCAGAAGAGCCCGAACTATGTCGCGGGCACGTACAACCCCGGCTTCAAGATAGACCTGCACTTCAAGGACCTGGGTCTCATCATGGAATCCGGGAGGGCGCTCGGCGTTCCACTGCCGTGCACGGCCGTTGTCCAGGAGCTCTTCAACGCGATGCGGGTCAAGGGCAAAGGCGGGCTCGATCACTCGGGGGTGATCACCCTTCTCGAAGAGCTGGCGGGGCTCTCGACCCAGTCATGAGGGCGACGGTGGACCGGCCGGGGCTCGACAACCAGGGACGCACGCCGCTCATCAAGATCCGCCGCGTGCGCAAGGGCGACCTCGCCAAGGTCCGCGACGTCATCGAGCAGGCCTTCGGCGACTTCTTCGAGCGGCAGATGGGCACGCGGCCGCGCCAGGTATTCGGCGGAGCCCAGTACGTCCATCACCGCTGGCTCATGGAGCCGTGGGGGTGCTTCGTCGCCGAGGAGGGT
>JBKPBU010000398.1:0-1825 GCA_046727015.1 Candidatus Methylomirabilota bacterium
GTAGCGGTTCTCGACGTAGTCGTCGAGAATCTCGAGGAACTCGGCGACGATCCTGTCGCCCTTGAGCGTGAGCTTGAGCGCGCCGTCCACGAAGACGGGCGCCTTGGGCTCCTCGAAGGTGCCCGGCAGCGAGATGCCGATGTTCGCGTGCTTACTCTCGCCCGGGCCATTGACGACGCAGCCCATGACCGCGACCTTGAGCTCTTCCACCCCCGCGTACTTCGACTTCCACACCGGCATCTGCTCGCGGAGATAGGTCTGGATCTCCTCGGCCATCTCCTGGAAGAAGGTCGAGGTCGTCCGCCCGCAGCCGGGGCAGGCCGTGACCTGGGGCAGAAAGCTCCGCAAGCCCATGGACTGGAGAATCTGCTGGGAGACCAGCACCTCTTCGGTCCTGTCGCCGCCGGGCTTCGGCGTGAGCGAGACGCGGATGGTATCGCCGATGCCCTCCTGGAGCAGGATGGAGAGCCCGGCGGCGCTGGCGACGATGCCCTTGGCACCCATGCCCGCTTCGGTCAGTCCCAAGTGCAGCGGGTAGTCTGAGCGCGGCGCGAGCATCCGGTACACGTCCACGAGGTCCTGGACGCCCGAGACCTTGGCGGAGAGAATGATGCGGTCGTGGCCGAGGCCCGTCTGCTCGGCCAGCTCGGCCGACTGGATGGCGCTCTCGACCATGGCGTTCATGGTTACGTCGCGCGCGGAGAGCGGCTCGGCCAACCGGGAGTTGGCGTCCATCATCTCGGTCAGCAGGTTCTGGTCGAGGCTGCCCCAGTTGACGCCGATGCGCACGGGCTTGCCGTTGTCGACGGCGACTTTCACGATGGCGGTGAAGTTGTCGTCGTGGTGCTTGCCGCCGACATTGCCCGGGTTGATCCGGTATTTTGCGAGGGCCTTGGCGCAGGCGGGGTACTTGGTCAGGAGGACGTGGCCGTTGTAGTGGAAATCGCCGATGACGGGCGCCTGCACCTGCTTGACGATCTCGGGGACGGCCTTCGCCGCGGCGTCGTTGTTGACGGTCACACGCACCAGCTCGCTGCCCGCCGCGTGGAGCGCGTTGACCTGCGCGACTGTCCCGGGGATGTCGGCCGTGTCGGTGTTGGTCATGGACTGGACGACGATGGGCCGCTCGCTACCGACCTGCACGCCGCCCACGTCGACCAGCACGGTCTTCCTACGCCTGGAGAAGCTCATATCAGCGCCACTATATCACGGGGATCGGGGGCTTCCAGAGCGCCGCTGGATCGTGGATAATCGCAGCCCGGAGACCACCAACCCCATCGAGGAGAACTCCATGCTCGTCGTCCAGACCCCGCAGGACCTGAAGCAGCACATCGGCAAGACGCTCGGCCCCTCCGACTGGCTCGTGGTCGACCAGGCCATGATCGACAAGTTCGCGGAGGCGACGGGCGATCACCAGTGGATTCACGTGGACGTCGAGCGCGCGAAGAAGGAGATGCCCGGTGGCAAGACCATCGCCCACGGCTACCTCACGCTTTCGCTCCTGCCGCGGCTCACCCCTCAGCTCCTGAAGGTGGAGAAGCGCAAGCGCGGCCTCAACTACGGCAGCAACAAGATCCGCTTCACCAACACCGTGCCGGCCGGCTCGCGCATCCGCCTCAAGCAGACCATCAAGAATGTGGAAGACGTCGAGGGCAACGGCGTGCGTATCACCTCCGAGATGGTCATCGAGGTCGAAGGGCAGGAGCGCCCGGCGCTGGTCGCCGAAGTCATGGGCATCCAGTACGCGTAGCGGCGCGTTCTCGCGGCCGACGCAGGCGCGATCCTGGGCGCCCTGCAGGCGGCGGGTGACCGCATGTGGCCGCGC
>JBKPBU010000399.1:0-2509 GCA_046727015.1 Candidatus Methylomirabilota bacterium
ATCCCGGCGCGACGGACCTGGGCCGCTGTCGTTCGCCTCCTCGAGCGGGACGAGCGCCTCTTCGCATTCCTGCTGGCCGTGGTCATGGTCGGCGGCCTCTCGAGCCTCGGGCTGGCACTCCGGCCGCGGCACCGCATCGACCTGCCGTCCCTCGTCTTCTGGTTCGCCATGTACAAGGCGGGCATCCTCGCGCTCGTCAGCCTCAACCCGCGCTCGACCCGCGTGGTGTTCAGCGGGGCGCTCGCCGTGGACCTGCTCCTCATTTTCGCCCTTCTGTACCTCACGGGGGGCGGCGACAGCCTCTTCGTCAATCTCTTTTACCCGCTCGTCGCCGTCAACGCGTACTACTTCGGCCGCTGGGTCGGGCTGCTCCTGACTCTCATGGCGGGGCTTCTCTATTGGGCGGCGGCCTTTCTGGCGCAGCCCGAGGCGTCGTGGACCGCGGTGGTGATGGTGATGGCGTTCGTCGGGCTGCCCGGCTTCGCGGTGGGTCACGTGGCCGATCGCGAGCGGCGAGCCCGCGGCGAGGTTGAGCGGCTCAACGTGGAGCTGACAGGCACGCTCACGCGCCTGCAGGCCGCTCAGGCCGAGCTGCTCGTCGCGGAGCGAATGGCCACCGTCGGACGGCTCTCGCTCAAGGTCGCCCACGAGGTGCGCAACCCGATCGCGGCCATCGAGCTGAACGCCGAGATGGTCGGCGATCTCGTCAAGGAGCACGGCGGTCCGGAAATGGCTGAGGCGGCCACCCTCGTGAGCGCCATCCGCGAGCAGGTCAACACCCTGGACGCGCTCACCGAGGAGTACCTGGCCTTCGCGCGCTTCCCGCGCCCGCAGTACGACGAGGACTCCGTCAACGAGATGGTCGCGGCGCTCGTGGAGTTCGTCCGGCCCGTCGCGGCGCGGCAGGGCAGCGTGGTCGAGGCGACAACGGACCAGACCGTGCCGCCCATGGCCATAGACCGCACACTGCTGCGCCAGGCCATCCTGAACCTGGTCAAGAACGGGCTCGAGGCGCTGGGCCGGGGCGGCAAGCTCACGGTCAGCACCCGGCGCGTGGACGACCAGGTGGAGATCGACATCCGCGACACCGGTCCCGGGATCGCTCCCGAGGTGGGCAAGCGGCTCTTCGAGCAGTTCTTCACGACCAAGGCGCAGGGCACCGGCCTGGGACTCTACATCTCGCGGCAGATCATCGAGGAGCAGCACGGCGGCACGCTGCGCTGGAAGAGCACACCGGGAGCGGGCACCACGTTCACCGCGAGCCTGCCCATCAAGAGGGCCGAGCATGTCTGACCAGGCGACGCTCCTCGTAGCCGACGACGACGAGGCGGTGCGCCTGAGCCTCGAGCGCGCGCTCACGCGCGAGGGCTACGGGGTCGTCCTCGCTCCCGACGGTCAGGCCGCGCTCGACCGGCTGCGGCAGGGGGGCGTCGATCTCCTGCTCTCGGACCTCAGGATGCCCGGACTGACCGGCCTCGAGCTGCTGAAGCTGGCGAAAGAAGTGGCGCCCGACGTGGACGTGATCCTCCTCACCGCCTTCGGCACGGTCGAGGAGGCGGTTCGCGCGATGAAGGACGGCGCCATCGACTTCCTGACCAAGCCGCTCCAGCGCGCCCAGCTCTTGCGCGTGGTCCGGCAGGCGCTCGAGCGCCGCTCGCTGATCCAGCAGAACCGCGCGTTGCAGCGCCGCCTGGACGACCTCCTTCGCCAGGGCAACGCCATCGGCGTCAGCCCCGCCTTCAAGCAGATGATGACGCTCGTCCGGCAGGTGGCGGACAGCTCGGCGACCGTCCTCATCCAGGGAGAGAGCGGCACCGGCAAGGAGCTGGCCGCCCGCGCCATCCACGACGGCTCGCCCCGGCACGGTGGCCCATTCGTCGCCGTCAATTGCGCGGCGCTGCCGGAGACGCTGCTGGAGTCGGAGCTCTTCGGCTATGAGAAGGGCGCGTTCACCGGCGCCGCCGGCCGCAAGGAAGGGCGCTTCGAGCTGGCGGACGGCGGCACGCTGTTTCTCGACGAGGTCGCCGATCTCTCGCCCGTGACCCAGCCCAAGATCTTGCGCGTGCTCCAGGAAGGCGAGTTCGAGCGCGTGGGGGGAACCCGCACCATCCGCGTGGACGTGCGCATCGTCACCGCCACCAACCAGGACCTGGCGCAGCTGGTGCGCGACAAGCGCTTCCGCGAAGACCTCTACTACCGGCTCAACGTGATCACCGTCACGACGCCGCCGCTCCGCGATCGCCGCGAGGACATCCGCGTGCTCGCGCAGCACTTCCTTCGCGTCTACGCCGCCAAGAACAACCGCGTGCTGGAGGGCTTCACCGACGAGGCCCTCGGCTGTCTCGAAGCGTATCGCTGGCCCGGCAATGTCCGCGAGCTCGAGAACGTGGTCGAGCGCGCGGTGGTGCTGGCGCGCGGCGCCGTCATCGAGGCGGCCAACCTGCCGCCCAACGTCACGGAGCGCTCGGTCACCTTCGCGCGCACGGAGCCTGCGGGCGGGCCGGCCGCG
>JBKPBU010000400.1:0-3963 GCA_046727015.1 Candidatus Methylomirabilota bacterium
TCCTGACCGGCCAGTCGGCGTCCATGACCGGGTCGGAGAAACTGACGACCTCCAGCGTCCTGGTCTCCTCGCGGACGAGCCAGATGGACGCTACCGTCGCGCCGGGTAGCTGGGCGGCGGCTTCGGCGATCTTTTGCAGCACGCGGTCGCTGTCGAGCGAGCTCGAGATGAGCCGGTTCAGGCGCGTCACGGTCTTGAGCTGGCTGACGCGCTCTTCCAGGTTGGCGTATAGTCGGCCGTGCTCGATTGCGATCGCGGCCTGATCGATGAGGGCCTGGAGCAGCGGATCGTCTTCGATATTCGGCTTCAGAGGTTCCCGAAAGACGAGCGACAGCGCGCCCAGCAGCCTGTTCCCGCGAAGGATCGGCAGAGCCACGCCGCTCCGGAAGCCCCTATCTTGGAACCACTGGCCGAGTCGTTCCTGCCCGTCCTTCTCGACATCCGCCACCGCGCGCGGGCGGCGGTCCAACGCCATCTTTCCGACCACACCCTCACCGAAAGGTCTCACCCTTTGCGGGTACTCGGTGAGCGGCTCGTCGTTCGAGCTGGCGCGCGCGTGGATCAGCCGCCGGCCTTCGTCGGCGCTCCACACGATGACCAATCCGGCGTTCATGAGAGCCGCCGCCGCCCTGGCGATCTGCTTGAGGATGCGGTCCACGTCGAGCGAATCCGAGATCAGCCGGTTCAGGCCCGTGAGGGTGTCGAGCCGCTCGACCCGGTCCTCCAGAGCGGAGTACAGGCGGGCATTCTCGATCGCGATGGCGGCCTGATGCGCGAAGGAGGTAAGGACGGCCAGCTCGTCGGGGTCGAACCCGCGGGGCTCGATCGTCTTGAAGACGAGCACGCCGAGTACGGGGCCGGCCGCCCTGATCGGCAGGCCGAGGTACGCCACGATTCCGGCGGCGCGGTCATTTTCGGGGATGGAGTTGCGCGGATCGTCCGCGACGTTCGCGACGTAGATGGCCTCCCCCCGCTCGGCCACGAGCCCGGAGATGCTCTGCCCCATCGACAGCTCGTGGTTGGGCGGGAGCGCCGCTCCCATGGCCGCGGCGAGCCGGAGCGTGTGGGAGCCTTCGTCCCTCAGCAGGACCGCCACGTGGGGAGCGCCCGAGATGCGGCTCGCCTCCGCGATGAGCCGCGTGAGGATATCCGGCAGGTCCAGCCCCGCCATCACCACCTGTCCCGCGCGGACCAGGGACCCAAGCTGCTCCTGACGAATCCGGAGCTCCCGCGTATGCGCCGCCACCTCGATCTCGAGGCTGTCGGACAGCCGCGTGTAGGTCCTCACCCCGAGGTACGCGAGCCCGAGCGCCACGGCCACGAAGGCGTAGTCGAATACCCGGACGCTCTCAATCAACCGGGCTGCGTGCAGGGCGTCGTTGAGGGCACAGGCGATGTAGACGCTGAAGCCCACGAGGAACATCCGCCGCTCGCTCGGATCCAGATGCTTCGCTCGCCACACAAGCGTGAAGCAATAGATGAACACCGCGAACATGTACGGGGTCAGCAGCGCCATCGCGGGTCCCGGCAGCGGCGCCCAGTACTGATCGCCGAGGCGGTCGGTCCGGTGGTAGACCTGGTCCGTCACGATTAGACCCGTGAACTCGGTCAGCACGACGAGCAGGGCATTGAAGCCCGCGAGCAGGACGATCGACCGCCGCGAGCACTTCCCGCCCGCGATCGTCTGGGTCAGACCGACCACGACGGGAATAAGCAGCAGGGCGCAGGTCAACATCAGTCGCGAAGCCAGGAGGACACGCCAAGGTTCATCCGACGAGAGCTGGATGTAGTGGCCGATCACGTAGATGCCGGTGATGGCGCACCAGCCGGACGTCCAGAGATGGAGGGTATCGCTCCGGCGGTGGAGCCAGACCCACAAGCTGGACAGTGCACCGGCGCTCACAACCCCCAGGATCAGGAGCAGCATCCCCGACGGCAGAGTGGACAGGGTGTTCATTGCCCTACTTACTCCGGCCCTGGACGTTGGACGCGCGCTCCGGGTCGGCGATGACGCAGCGGCCGTCGCCTTCCTGACAGATGACGAGGCTTCGCGGCTGCATCTGGCAGCCTTGGGTTCCCGATGGGGAGAAGCTGTCATTCATCGAGAAGCGACGGCCCTCGGCAAACAGCCGCCCTTCGGCTCGCGCGGCGTCGAGGCCGGAGGCGATACACATCGAGCGCGCCATGGCCGGGGAGCGTGTGAGAAGGTAGAGCCCGTCCGCCGTGGCGACGACGCGGACGTCTTCGTCGCCGGTCATGGCCCCCGCGCACCCTGAAACGAGCAGGGCGCCCACCGCTATCGAACCGAGCCATCGATTCCGGATTCTGCGACTCCGTGCTTCCCTCATGTCAGTCTCCCCTCGCCTGCTTCATTTGTTCTGCACCCTAGTAGGGCAAGCGGAATGCCAGTGGTGGATGCGGAGCCACGACGGCGACGTCACGACTAAAATGCGAGTGTTTCTAGCTGTTTGGAACACGGCATCTGAAAGCTCTTCTGCTCCGGACTGCCCGTCCAGACCGGGACCCAGACCAGAACTATGGAGGGCAGACCATGGTGGGAGAGCGATAGAGAACCCGGCCGCGGGGCCGGAGCGGGCGTCAACGGGAGCGGAACTCCTGGGCCACGATTCCGAGGCGCTTCATCTTGACGTGCAGAGTGGTGTAGTTCGTTCTCAGCAGCCGGGCAGCGAGGCTTTTGTTGCCCCTGGCCGAGAAGAGCGCGCGACGGATCGCGTGCGCTTCGGCCTCCGCCACGGCCTCCCCCACCATTTCCCTCAGCGAGCAGGCACCCAGGGCCCGACCGGCTGGAGCGGGAGCGGGCCAAAGGTGGCCTGTCCCGCTGCTCCCAGCCGCGACGACGGAGCGCGAGGACATGACGTCCGTCGCGCTACTGATGGAAGGCGCCTTCACGCGCATGCCGCTCCTCGTGGCGCAAGCAGCGCTCGTCGCCATTGGCGCAGACGATGACGCTTCGCACCCGGCCCTGGCAGCCCGCCACCCCGCCGACTCCGACGTCGGTCAGCGTGATCCCGCCTCCGGCCGCCAGGCTTCGTCCATCGAGATCCGGGGATCGCAGCCCCGCCGCCACGCACATGGTCTGAGCCGCCGCAGGGGCGGGCATCACCACGTAGATGGCGTCCGGCTTGACCACGACGCGCATGCCGTCCTGGCCGGAAAATGCGCTCGTGCAACCGGCGAGCAGCAGCGGGAGCGCCGCTGCCAGGAGCCGGAGAACCGTCGTACCGCGCTTCCTTGTGGCATTCATGTCGGGTGCCCTTTCATTTAGTTTTCCGTCCCGCGCTGCGACGGTACACATCAAGAAGGGCAAGGCAGATGCCAACGGGCTCCTCGGCAGAGCGCTGGCGCGCCGGTCACGGTTTACCGCTGATCGGGCGCGCACTTGGCGATGCGGAGCGGATGGCGAGCGCGGGCGGGGACGGCGGCGTGACGGTCGCGCGGCTCTAGTGCGGGCGCGAGGACTATGGGGTCGAGCTTATAGCGCGGCGACCACAATCGATCCTACGCGGGCGGGAAGTCCCGGGCTGAAATGCCATAGCGCTTCATCTTGGCGTGCAGCGTGGAGTAGTCCGTGCGGAGCAGCCGCGCCGCCTGGCTCTTGTTTCCCTTCGCGGCTTCCATGGCTTCGCGGATGGCCCGTCGCTCGGCGTCGGCCAGGGCGACGTCGGCCACTTCGCGCAGCGACAGGTCTCCGCCCGCGGCCGGCGCCGCCGCCGGCGGTCGCCGTGCGCCGCGGGACGCGCCGAGAGCGGGCAGGAACTCGGGCGTGACCTCATCGGTGGCCAGGAGGGCCGCCTTGCGGATCACGTTCTTCAGCTCTCGCACGTTGCCGGGCCAGTCGTAGCGGGACAGCAGCTCCATCGTCTCGTCCGTGATGCCGTGCACGGGGCGGCGCAGCTCCATGCTCACCTCGTCGAGGAATCGGCGCGCGAGATGCGCGATGTC
>JBKPBU010000401.1:0-2312 GCA_046727015.1 Candidatus Methylomirabilota bacterium
GGTGGACATCGAGCGCCTGAATCCGGGAGCCTCCGACGCGGCCACGCGCCACGTGGGATGGCTGGCGGCCCGGCTCGAGTACCTGCCGGGGGTGGAGCGCATCCTCGACGACAAGGACCCGAGCGTCGAGGCCCTCCTCGAAGAGGTGGCCGAGGTCTCCGACGCGATCAGCTCGACGTACTTCGGGCTGACGGGAGCGGACCAGCCTCGCGAAGCGCGGGGAGAGACGGCGTCGTGAGCCTTCCCTCCGGCGCGCCCGTGCATCTGGCGGTCGTCCACCTGACCGAATACCGCTACCCGGAGCCCGCCTGGGATTCCTTCAACGAGGTGCGGCTCTCCCCCACGGACGACCACAGCCAGAGCCTGCTGTCCTTCACGCTCGAGCTCACTCCCGACGCGACAGTGCGGAGCCACGTCGACTACTACGGCACTCGCGTGCACCAGTTCCACATCCCGGAAACGCATCGCCGGCTGGCCATCGAGGCCCGCTCGAGCGTGGTGACGTACCCCCGCCCGGCCCCGATCTCCGTCGCGATGGACAGCCTGGTCGAGCTGCGGCCGCGCTTCTTCGAGTTCCTCGCCCCGACCGGCCGCGTGCCGCTCGACCGGGACTGGAGGGCCGCCATGCGGGCGCCGGCTCTGCTTCGCGGCGGCGATCTCGTCGAATACCTCTCGAGCCTCACGAGCCACCTGCACGGCTTTTTCGCCTACCGGAAGTCGGTCACCGAGATCGACACGCCCATCGCCGACTTCGTGGCCGCGCGCGCGGGCGTGTGCCAGGACTACACGCATGCCATGCTCGCGCTGACCCGGATGCTCGGCATCCCCGCCCGCTACGTCAGCGGCTACCTCGAGACGAGCCCGGGTCGCACGCTCGGCTCGGACGCCTCGCATGCGTGGGTCGAGGCCTATCTGCCGGGAAGCGGGTGGGTGGGCTTCGATCCCACCAATGGTGTCGCCGTCGGCCAGGCGTATATCAAGGTCGGACACGGGAGGGACTACGACGACGTCCCGCCGGTCAAGGGACTCAGGCGAGGCGGCGGCTCCGAGACCCTGCGCGTCGCGGTGAGTGTGCTGCGTCAGCCGGGGCCGGGCGCCGCTTCGGCGTCGACCGCCTAGATCTTCGTCACGGTGGGAGGGATTTTGTCCGCCCAGGGCGCCGCCGCCTCGAAGGCCGCCGCCGCGCGTAGCACCATGGCCTCCTGCCGCCGCTTCCCCACGATCTGGAGCCCCACCGGCAGGCCGCTCTTCGTGAAGCCGCACGGCACCGAGATGACGGGCAGGCCGGTCACCGTGATCCCGTACGTGAGGAAGAACCACTGCGTGTAGTTGTCGAGCGGCTTGCCGTTGATCTCGGTCGGGTAGGGCTGCTCGACCGGGAAGGGCGGCACGGCCACCGTCGGCAGGATCAGCAGCTCGCGGGTCTCCATGAACGTGCGCACGCGATGCCAGAGAGTGGTCCGCAGGAGCTCGGCGCGGGCGATCTCCTCGGGCGTGAGCCTGAGACCCTGCTCGATGTTCCAGACGAGCCCCTTCTGCATCTGGTCCTTCCACTTGGCGAGCTTGTCCGCGTGGTTGGCGACCATGGCGAGGCCGCGCGTGCCGAGCACGATGTCGTTGACCTCGCTGAAGTCGCAGCAGGCGGACTCGACCTTGGCGCCGAGCGAGCGGAAGACGCGCGTCGCCCTCTCGGCCACCTGCGCGACCTCGCCGTCCACGGGGATGAGGCCGCTCAGGTCGGGCGTCCACGCGACGCGCCAGCCCTTGATCGAGGGCGACTTGACCGCGCGCGGGAAGGCGGCCGTGTCGGCCTCGTAGGAGATGGGCGAGCGATCGTCGGGGCCCGCGATGACGGAGAGCATGAGCGCGGTGTCCGCGACGGTGCGCGCCATCGGGCCGGTGACGCCGATCGAGTCCCAGCCGAGCGCCTTCGGGTAGTACGGCACCAGCCCCGGGCTCGTCCTGAAGCCGACGACACCGCAGAAGGCCGCCGGCGTGCGCAGCGAGCCGCCCGTGTCCGAGCCCTGGGCGATGGGGCCCATGCCGGTGGCCAGCGCGACGGCCGCACCGCCGCTCGAGCCGCCGCAGGTGAGCGCCGGATTCCACGGGTTGCGCGTGGCGCCGAACACCGCGTTGAAGGTGTTGCCGCCCGCGCCGAACTCGGGCGTGTTGGTCTTGCCGAGAATGATGGCGCCCGCCGCCTTGAGCCGCTCGACGATGAGCGAGTCCTCGTCGGGCACGTTGTGCTCGAAGACCTTGGAGCCCCAGGTCGTCCTGATCCCCTTGGTGTGGGTCAGGTCCTTGATCGTCAC
>JBKPBU010000402.1:0-3840 GCA_046727015.1 Candidatus Methylomirabilota bacterium
ACCTCTCCACTCGGACGGCTCATGCGCTTCCCTCTTGGTATAGAATGAACGGCAGTACGCCCATGATACGCCGATTCGCCTTCCCCCTGTTTCTGGGCCTGCTGATCGGAGCGGGCGGGGTGGTCCACGCCCACGCCCAGCAGGCCCTGACCGTACAGGAAACCAACCTGCGTGCCAAGCCAGCCACCGTCCTCATCATCTCCGAGGTTTCGGCGGAGGTGTCCCTCAACTGCGGCGGCGGCGTCCAGACCATCACTCCGACCTCGTTCAAGGAGACCGGCACGGGATGGTTCATCGACCCGACGGGCTGGGTCATCACCAACGGGCACGTCGTCCAGCCCGCCCACGAGACGCCGCGCTGGCTCGTCAACCAGATGGCCCAGCGCGCTGTGACGATTGCCTGCATGGAGGCTGCGCTCAAGGCGGCGGGGCTCCAGCCCGGTGACAGGCCCGACCAGGAGGATGCGCTCAAGCGGAAGCTCCTCGACAAGGTCCTGCCCACGGTCAAGGTGACTGTGAAGCCGGAGATCTCCGTCAAGCTCTCGAGCGGAGTGCGGCTCAAGGCCGAGGTCAAGAAGTACAGCCCGCCGGCGAGCACTGATCCCAACGTCCCGTCTGCCCGCGACCTGGCGCTGCTCAAGGTGCCCGACGGGAATTACCCCGTGCTTCCGCTGTCCGACGCGACGATCCAGATCGGCGACCCGATCCGCATCCTGGGCTTTCCTGGGGTCGTCCTCTCCCACGAGCTCCTGAACCAGTCAGCCAGCGTCGATGCCTCGGTGACCACCGGCGCCATCTCTGGCTTGAAGCAGGACAAGGCCAACCACCCGTTCCTTCAGACCGACGCGTCCGCCGCCTGGGGCAACTCGGGCGGTCCCGCCATCAACGCCAAGGCCGAGCTGGTCGGTGTCCTCACCTTCGTGTCGCTCGCGCCCGGCGCCGAGGGCGCAATCGTCCAGGGCTTCAACTTCGCCATTCCGGTCCAGACGGTGAAGAACTTCGTCTCCGACACGCCGGTCAAGATCAACCAGCAGGGCAAGTTCAACGCGGCGTGGTTCGCAGGCCTCCACGAATTCTTTACCGAGGACTGGAAGGACGCCAAGCGGAAGTTCGAAGAGGCGGACAAGATCCAGCCCGGGCTCCTGGACGTCAAGCGGATGCTCGACGAAGCGAGCGAGAAGGTGAAGAACCCGCCGCCCAGGCCCTTCCCGTGGTTCTGGGTCACCATCGGCGTGACCCTGCTGTCCGCCGGTGGCTACGGCGCGCAGGCCGGCATCCGCTGGCAGAAGAATCGCTACCGAGTCGGTCCGTCGGAGGTCATCAAGCTCCTCGAGGCGGGCAAGCAGCCCGTTATCGTGGACACGCGTCTGCAGTCGGCGTATGACGCCAACCCGATCAAGATTCACGGATCGATCAGGCTCTCCCCCGAGGACCTCAAGAGCGGTGCTGCCGCCAGCCTCGATCTCGACACCACGCGCCCGGTGGTCGCCTACTGCACCTGACAGGACGAACACACGAGCGCCAGTGTGGCGCGCGACCTGAGGAAGCTGGGGTTCAAGGACGTCAAGATCCTGAAGGGCGGGCTCGGGGCATGGACCAATGCCGGGCTGCCCATCGAGACCCGCGCCGACATCTCGCCGCTAGGGCAAGAAATGTACAAAGCTCTCCTAGGCGGCGGGTAGCCGCGGGGCGCCTGAAACTTTTCAGTCGTCGAATCTTGTGCGGAGGGTTGGCGGTGTGACTGGGCAGGTGTCGGGGGGTTTGCTGAAGAGACGGTAGCGAATGCGCGCGATCCCGTCGTAGCCGAGATCGCGAATCCCTCGCGGTATCAGGTTGAGCAACCGTCCCGACAGGCGCCACGACCCGCCGATCCGCTCCAGGATATGGACCACCGCGGCGCTCCGCGTGAGGAGCCGGCCGTCCGGCGTGAGGACCACGATGCTGTCGGGCAAGCCCGCCCGCGCCGGCTCTGGCACGAGGCGGCGGAAGGCCTCACCGCCAAGCGCGGCGAAGCGGAAGCGCGAGCCATCCCGGTCGCGAGCGATCGCGAAGCGCACGGTGCGGTGGCAGAGCCCGCACGCGCCATCGTAGAAGACCATCGAATGGGCGGCCATGCTCACCCCGTCTGGACGCGTTCGCCCAGGGCGCGAAGGGCCGCACGCGTTTCGCGCACGAGGGTCTCGACGACCTCCGCGGCGCCCGGCAGATCGTGGACCATCCCGACGCTCTGCCCCGCGTGAATGGGTAAGTACTCGCGGTTCTGCTGCTTGGTCGCGGCGGCGTAGATGTCCTGCGCCGCGCTCGACTGCAGCAGCGCCGGCAGGACGGGCGCGCCCGAGGCCGCGTAGCCGTCGGTGAACGCGCTCTTGAGCACGCGCGCGTAGAGCCCCGTGAAGGCGTCCGTCACCGTGGTCGCCTCGCTGCCCTGTTCGAGGAGCGCCTTCTTGCAGAAGTCCGCGGCCGTGGAGTCGCGCGTCGCCACGAAGCGGGTCCCGAGCAGCGCGCCCACCGCGCCCAGGGCGAGCGCCGCCGCGATGCCGCGGCCGTCGGCGATGCCGCCTGCGGCGATGACGGGCAGGTCCACGGCGTCGACGATTTGAGGAATGAGCGCCATGCCGCCCACCTGGGCGGCCTCGCGCGAGGCCGGCTTGACCCACGTGGACCGGTGTCCCCCCGCCTCGCTGCCCTGGGCGACGACGGCGTCCACGCCCGAGGCGGCCACCGCGCGCGCGTCGTCCACCGTCGCCACCATGGCGATCACCTTGACGCCCCGCTCGCGGCAGCGCGCGACCATGTCGCGTCCGGGGTTGCCGAGCCCGATGCTCCAGACCGGCACCCGCTCCTCCAGGATGACTTCGAAGGCCTCGTCGATGAGATCGGGCACGGGCGCCGGACGCGCCGTCGTCGTCGGGAGACCGAGCCTGGCGCGGAACGGATTGAGCGCTGCCTGGACGCGTCGAACTGCCTCTTCTGGCAGCGTGGCCGGGTCCACGGGCGGGCGCACCTCAGTGTGGAGCCACAGGTTGACACCGAAAGGACGGTCGGTCAGCTCGCGCACCCGGCGGATGCCCGTGCGAACCTGGTCTGCGGAGAGCCTGAGGGCAGCCAGGATGCCGAGTCCGCCGGCTCGCGACACCTCGGCGACCAGCTCCGGACCGGCCACGCCTCCCATGCCGGACTGGAGAATGGGGTACTCGATGTTCAGCAGATCGCAGAGCGAGGTCCGCAGCCTGTCCATGGAGTACCTCTCCTTCGAGCTTGGGGTCATGCACGAGATTCTACAACGAACGGATTCGACCCTCCCGAGGTCACCCATGCCCGAGCCTCTCGTGTCCGCCCTGGCGCGATTTCAGCCCGCCGTCCCTGGCCGTCAGGGTAGGCTCGACGCGATGGCAGCGATTATCCGCACTGTGGCAAGCCCTGGGGCGACCCCCAAGCTGCGCCACGTCAGAGAACAGGCTCGACCAGCTGCGGCGGCGCTGTTCCTCCTGATCCTCCTCGCGTCCGCCGGCGACGCCTTCGCCGACGACGAGCGGCCCGGCGGGGCCTGGGTCGAGACCTGGCTGCAGAACCGGAAGCTCGTGCAGGAGTGGTTCGGGTTCCGTGACACGCTCGTCGGATGGGGTATCACGCCGAGCTTCCGCTACGCGACCGACCTGCAGGCCAATGTGCTCGGAGGGCAGCGGCGCGGCGAGGCCTATGCGGGCGAGATGTTCCTCGACGTCGATCTCGACCTGGGGAGACTCGCCGGCCTCACCGGTCTCACGTTTCACGTCTCGGGTGACTGGTCCTCCGGCACCGATCTCTCCGCGGACATCGGCAACTTCTTCTCGGTGGCGC
>JBKPBU010000403.1:0-2394 GCA_046727015.1 Candidatus Methylomirabilota bacterium
GGCCAAGCAGCGCATAGAGAGCTGCGCGCATCGGCCGCTCCGGGTCGCTAGGCGCATCGGTGGAGGTCTTGAGGACTCGGGGCCGCTCCCTCATGATTCTTCCGTATCTTGCCCGGGCTCTGGCGAGCCGTCAAACAGTGGGGTACTGGGCCAATTTGCTTCGCCATACTCACTCAGCCCTCGCCTCGCGGCTGGGCCGCTCAGCTCGAACCTCCACGTTCTCGGTCGCCAGCGACGCTCAACGTACACCTACGTACGCCTCGCGCCGCTGGCTCCCTCGGGCCTCGTCTGGCTCGCAACTTGACCCAGTACCAACGATGGCCGCGGGTTTGGTCGGGCCAGGGTTTCTGGTATAATGACGGACCTCGGGCAACGCCGCCCGCCAATTCCCCCAGGAGGTATCCGATGGAGCAGCTGGTCCTTCCCGTCCGCCACGAGTGGCTCACGCGCGAGCGCGCGCGCGGTCAGATCGCCATCGAGCCCTTCGAGCCGGGCTTTGCCATCACGGTGGGCAACGCCTACCGTCGGGTGCTGCTGTCCTCCATTCCGGGAGCCGTGCCGACCTGGGTCAAGATCGAGGCCGTGCTTCACGAGTTTTCGCACCTGCAAGGCGTCAACGAAGACACGCTCGACATCGTCATGAACTTGCGCAAGCTGGTCTTCGCCGTCAGCGTGAGTCGGCCCAAACTCCTGCGGCTCAAGGCGCAGGGTCCACGCACGGTCACCGCGCGCGATTTCGAGCCCGACGCCGACGTCGAGATCCTGACTCCCGATGTCGTGTTGGCCAACCTCGACAAGGACGGCGCCCTCGAAATGGAGCTGTGCGTCGAGCGCGGGCGCGGATACCAGGCCGCCGAGCGGCGCGAGCCCGAGGCCCTGCCGATCAACGCCATTCTCATCGACTCGGACTTCTCCCCCGTCAAGCGGGTGAATTTCCACGTCGAGCCGTCGAAGCAGGAGGCCGGGCTCGAGCGCCTCGTGCTCGAGGTGTGGACCAACGGCAGCGTCACCCCCGAGACGGCGGTCGGCGAGGCCGCCCGCATTCTCGAGGACCAGTTCGACCTGCTGACGGATTTTCCGCAGAGCCCGCCGCCCGAGGCCGAAGTTGGCGAGCCCGGGGTCGAGACGGCGCCCAGGGTCGAGCTCAACGAGCACCTCTTTCGCAACGTGGACGAGCTCGAGCTCTCCGTCCGCGCGTCCAACTGCCTCAAGACCGCCAGCATCCGGACCATCGCCGACCTGGTGCAGAAGACCGAGTCGGAGCTGCTCAAGACCAAGAACTTCGGCAAGAAGTCGCTGAACGAGATCAAGACCATCCTGGGAGAGATGGGGCTTTCCCTCGGCATGCGTCTCGATCCCGAGGAGCTGGAGAGGCTGCGCGCGCAGTACGAGCGCAGCTTCGAGAGCTAAGCCTCCTCCCGGCAGTCCGTGCGTCCCGCCGCGGCCCCCGAGGTGATTGATCGGGGGCCGCGGTGCGTTCACGTCCCCCGCTCCGGGTCGAGGTCGATTCGCTCGACGGTGCCCGAAGCCCATCGGGTGATCCAGAGCGATGCGCCGTCTGTCTCGAGAATGACGGCGCCGTCCCTATCGGTCCGGTAGATGCGCGCTCCGGCCGCCTCGAGGCGGGCGAGCGCCTCCGGCGTCGGATGGTGAAACGGGTTGCGCGCCCCAACGGAGATTACGGCCACCGCGGGGCGCGTGGAGGCGAGAAACTCGTCGGTAGAGGAAAAGCGGCTGCCGTGATGGCCGACCTTGAGCACGAGCGCGCGCACGGGCGCGTGCGATGCGAGAACCCGCTCCTCCCCCGGGCGGCCGAGGTCGCCCGTGAGCATTAGCGAAAACCCACGCCAGTCGATCCTCAGGACCAGCGACTGCTCGTTCTCTCCGTCGGGGGCGGGCTCGTCGAATGGCAATGTGCCATCCGGGTTCAGCACCGTCACGAGGGCCGAGCCAAGCCAGATCCTCTGCCCCGCCACGAGCGTCCGGCGGCAGGCTCCCGAGCGCTCCGCGGCGCGGAGCGTCTCCTCGCTGCCCGGGCCCCACCGGCCGTTTTCCCAGAGCTCGCCCACGCGGAAGCGCGTGAGGACCGCGCGAAGGCCGCCGGAATGGTCGGTGTCCGAATGCGTGACCGCGACCGCATCGACGCGGGCCGCGGGACGGTTCCAGAGATATGGCGCCACCACGCGTTCGCCCACGTCCAGGCGGCGGGCGCCGGCGGGGCCGCCGTCGACGAGGAGCCGCCGGCCTTCGGGTAGCTCGACCAGGATGGCGTCGCCCTGGCCCACGTCGAGAAAAGTGATGCGAAGCCGGCCGTCGCCGGGCTTCACCCAGGGCCAGATGGACAAGGCCAGCGCCGCGGTGAGACAGGCCGCAGCCGCGGTCCGCGTCCAACGC
>JBKPBU010000404.1:0-2405 GCA_046727015.1 Candidatus Methylomirabilota bacterium
CCTCGCGGCAGAGCGGCTTCATCTCCAGGCCCAGAGTGGTCTCGGTCTCGAGCAGCGTGTTGAGATCGATCTGGTCATGGTCGTAGACATCCGTCTCGAGGTCGTCCCTGCCCAGCTCCCGCTCCTCCCCGCGCTCGGCCGGCGCGGGCACCAGGCTCGTGTCCACGTTCGCGTCCACCGCGGCCTCGTATGCCTCCAGGCAGCGCGAGCAGACCTGCGGCACGCGCGACCGGACCCGGCCGTGGACGAAAACGACGTCGCCGTCCTTCTCCACGGCGAGCTCCACGTCCTCGAGCCGCCACGAGCGGTCCTGGAAGGGCTCCGGGAACGCCTCGGTGCCCTCGAACCTGAGCCCCTCCTCCGGAATCTCGGAGACCCTGATGACCATGACTCGACGCTCGCTAACTCTGTAAAGAATTTATAGAATTCCCTAAAACCGGGTCAGTGTACGAGCCCCCCTCCCGGTTGTCAACCTCAAAGGCCTCCCAGGCCCCTTTTCCAGCATACGGCCGAGAGCCCTGCCGCGCCCTATACTGATGACCCTGTGCACACCATCTATTTCGGCGACAACCTGGACATCCTGCGCCGCCACGCTCTGGACGGCACGGTCAACCTCATCTACATCGACCCGCCGTTCAATACCGGCAAAGCGCAGACGCGCACGCGCATCAAGACCGTGCGGAGCGCGTCGGGCGACCGCGTCGGCTTTCAAGGGCAGCGCTACGCGACAGCCAAGATGGGCTCGCGCGCCTTCCCCGATCGCTTCGACGACTACCTCGCCTTTCTCGAGCCGCGCCTGCGCGAGGCCTACCGGGCGCTGGCCCCGGACGGCACGCTGTACTTTCACATCGACTACCGCGAAGCGCACTACTGCAAGGTGCTCCTGGACGGCATCTTCGGGCGTCGCTGCTTCCTCAACGAGATCATCTGGGCCTACGATTACGGCGGCCGGCCGACGCGCCGCTGGCCGCCCAAGCACGACAACATCCTCGTGTACGTCAAAGACCCGTCGCGCTACGTCTTCGACACGGAGGCCGTCGAGCGCATCCCCTACATGGCGCCGGGGCTGGTCGGACCGGAAAAGGCGGCGCGCGGCAAGCTGCCCACCGACACCTGGTGGCACACCATCGTCCCGACCAACGGACGCGAGCGCACGGGCTACCCGACGCAGAAGCCGCTGGGCGTCGTCACCCGCATCGTGCAGGCGTCGTCGCGTCCGGGCGACCTCGTGCTCGACTTCTTCGCCGGCAGCGGCACCACCGGGGAGGCCTGCATCGCGAACAACCGCCGCTTCATCCTGGTGGACGACAACCCCGAGGCGCTCGAAGTGATGGCGCGGCGCTTCGAGGGCCTCCGTGGCATCCGCTGGGTCGGCTTCGACCCGCGCGCGGCGCTCGGCCGGCGCGGCGCGGCCGGCGAGTAGACTCCGCCGCAGCACTGGGTCAAGTTGCGAGCCAGACGAGGCCCGAGGGAGCCAGCGGCGCGAGGCGTACGTAGCTGTACGTTGAGCGTCGCTGGCGACCGAGAACGTGGAAATTCGAGCTGAGCGGTCCAGCCGCGAGGCGAGGGCTGAGTGAGTATGGCGAAGCAAATTGGCCCAGTGCCGCCGGCCCCGTTGCTTGACGCTCTGTGGAGCGGCTGCTACATTTTGCCCGGAGGCACCACGCCATGGGCAACCTGATCAAAACCGGCTTCCTTCTCACTGTCCTGACCTGTCTGCTGGTCCTGGCCGGCGGAGCCATCGGCGGGCAGCAGGGCATGATCATCGCCTTCGTCCTGGCCTTCGTGATGAACGTCGGCTCGTACTGGTTCTCCGACAAGATCGTGCTGTCGATGTACGGCGCCCAGCCGGTGGACGAGGCCCAGGCGCCCGGGCTCTACCGCATCGTCCGCGAGCTGGCGGCTGAAGCCAAGATCCCCGTACCGCCGATCTACATCATCCAGGACGACTCTCCCAACGCCTTCGCGACGGGGCGAAACCCGAGCCACGCCGCGGTCGCGGTCACGGAAGGCATCCTGCGCATCATGAGCGACGACGAGCTCAAGGGCGTGCTCGGCCACGAGCTCTCGCACGTCAGGAACCGCGACACCCTCATCATGACCATCGCGGCCACGCTCGCGGGGGCCATCACCTACCTTGCGCAGATGGCGCAGTGGGCGGCCATCTTCGGCGGCGGCCGGCGCAGCGATGAGGAAGGCGGCGGCGGGGGCGGCCTCATCGGCATGCTCCTGATGGCCGTCCTCGCCCCGTTCGCAGCCATGCTCATCCAGATGGCCATCTCCCGGAGCAGAGAGTACGAGGCCGACGCCTCGGGCGCGCGCCTCTGCCACCGCGCCTCCGGACTCGAGCACGCGCTCGCGAAGCTCGACGCGGCCTCGCGGCAGGTGCCTCTGAACGCCACGCC